>NZ_JANOCG010000334.1:0-9402 GCF_031412075.1 Rhizobacter sp. | reverse complement strand
ATGCTGCCGCGCGTCGCCCAGTTGCAGCACGCGGCGCGGGTGGGAAAGCTCAAGAGCCTTCACGGCGAGGTCTCCACTCGGGTAATGCTGGTGCACGCTGCAGCGCTCACCCGCCGCGGCCAACCCGACTCGCGGCCCTGTGCGGGCGGCGGCGTGGCAGACAACCGCCTCGAAGGCCCCGGCACGCTGTGCACCGAGCACGGCTTGGTGCGCATGCTGCACGCCTACCCCGCGGCGGACGCTGTCGGTAGCGCCCCCATGTTCCAGCCGCACGACCCTCTTCTATCGCGCGCCGACTACACCCTGCGCAGCACCGATGGCGCCATGCGCCTCGCCCGCATCGACGCAGCCGACCCGCAGCAATGCGGCTTCACCTACACCCAAGCTTTGGACGTCAAAACGGCGGCGTCCATCTCTGTCCCCGTGATCTCCGGATGCTGAGCCGTTGCATCCGTCCCTCTTTCGTTTCCCTAGGAGAACTTTCATGAACAAGCAACGTGGTTTCACCCTCATCGAACTGGTCGTGGTCATCATCATCCTCGGCGTGCTGTCGGCGGTGGCCGTACCCAAGTTCATCGACCTATCGACCGATGCGAAGAATGCCGCCGCCAAGGGCGTGGCTGGCTCGATCTCATCTGGCACGTCGATCAACTTCGCTGCCAAGGCGGCCGGCAACCTCAGCGCCGTCACGCTTGGCCAAGCCAACGTGTGCACCGCGACCCTCTTGCAGCCCTTCGTCAGCGGCATCACGCTGGTCGCCGCCACGCCGACCGGTGACAGCCAGTTCCTGGTCAGCGGCACCGGTGACTGCACAGGCACCTCGACCACCACAGTCAGCTGCTCCGTCACCGCGTCGGCTGGCGCCGCCCAGCCCGCCGCCGTGTTCTGCGCCCGCTGAGCTCGCTTCGCCAGAGCCATTGACCTGGCTCGCAGCATGC
Source organism: Rhizobacter sp. (assembly GCF_031412075.1). Lineage (GTDB taxonomy): Bacteria > Pseudomonadota > Gammaproteobacteria > Burkholderiales > Burkholderiaceae_C > Rhizobacter. The sequence continues at coordinate 8,464 of NZ_JANOCG010000334.1, read as the reverse complement.
GCACGCAACGCGGCTTCACGCTGGCCGAGCTGATCATCGTGATGGTGCTCACCGGCATCCTGGCCTCGGTCGCGGTGCCGCGCATGTTCGACATGGACCAGTTCTCCGCCCGAGGCACCCGCGACTTCGTGGGTGCCTCGCTGCGTTATGCGCAGAAGTCGGCCATTGCGATGCGGCGCAACGTGTGCGTGTCGATCGCGGCCACGCAACTCACCATCACCTACGCCGGCACAAGCGGTGTCAATCAGGCCTGCCCCACCGGCAACACACTCGTCAACCCCGGCAACGGCCTGCCCTACAGCGACAGCAGCAACGCGCTGCCCACCAAAGCGCCGGTGGCCACACCGGCCAGCCTGATCTTCGACGCGCAAGGGCGCCCCTTGTCTGCACCGTCAACGCCGATGTTGTCGGCGCTTGCCATCTCGGTGACCGGCCATGCCACACCTCTCACCATCGAGCCGGAAACAGGCACCGTCCGCTGAGTTTCAGCGAGGCCTGAGCCTCATCGAGCTGGTCATGGCCATCATGATCATCAGCGTGTCGGTGGCCGGCGTGCTGATGGTCTTCAGCAGCACCGTGCGCGGCAGCGCCGACCCGATGGTGCGCAAGCAGGCCGTGGCCATCGCCGAATCCATGCTCAACGAGGTGCTGGCCCAGCCCTTCAGCTACTGCGACCCGCAAGACCCCGCCAACAACGCCGCCACGCCCCCGGCCAGCACGGCCGCGTGCACCGGCGGCGCGGCGGGCTCGCAAGACCGGGGTGGTGCTGCACTCGGCCCCCAGCCCGGCAGCGAAGGCCGCTTCAACAACGCCGACCCGCTCGACAACGTGGCCGATTACCACGGCTACACCATGGCCGCCGGCATCTACAGCCTGGACAACGGCGCCACGCCGGTCGCAGGCCTGGGCGCCTACTCGGCCAACGTCAGCGTGAGCCGTGTCGGAGCGAGCTTTGGCCTGCCCGCCGACGCCGTGTTGCGCGTGGTGGTGCAAGTCACCCGCCAGGGCGACAGCGTCAGCCTCACCGGCTACCGCTTCCGCTACGCCCCCAACAGCACCGGGTGATGTGATGCACCGCCAGCTCACCACCCGCCAACATGGCTTCACGCTGATCGAAGCGGTGATGGTCATTGCGCTCACCGGCATCGTCGGTGCGATGGTGGCGGTGTTCATCCGCCAGCCGATCAACGCTTATGTCGACACCGCCCGGCGCGGCGAGATGACCGATGAAGCCGATGCTGCCTTGCGCCGCATCGCCCGCGAGCTGCAAGCCGCGCTGCCCAACAGCGTGCGTGTCAACGCGGCCGGCAACCGACTCGAGTTCCTGCCCGTGCGGTCGGCCGGGCGCTACCGCGCCGCACCCAGCGCCGCGGGCATCGGTGACTTTCTCGACTTCGGCTCGTCCACCGACGGCAGCTTCGAGGTGCTCGGCCCGCCGGTCAGCGCGTTGGCCGCTGACCAGCTGGTGGTCTACAACCTCGGCCTCACCGGTGCCGACGCCTACGAGGGCACCAGCCGACGTGCGCTCACCAGCACCGGCGCCACGCTGGCCACCATCGGCTACACCGTGGGCGGCACGCAGTTCCCCTATGCCTCGCCCAACCACCGATTCCACATCGTCGGCCAACCCATCACCTACGCCTGCGACCCGCTGGCCGGTGGCGCAGGCAGCCTGCGCCGCTACAGCGGCTATGCCATTCAGGCGGCGCAACCGACCAACGTGAGCGGTGCGCCGCTGAGCACGCTCACCGGTGCCGACAACGCGTTGCTCAGCGGCTCGGTCGCTGCCTGTTCGTTCAGCTACAACACCGCCGGCTCGGCCCACAAGGCGGTGGTGACGCTGCGCCTCACCCTCACGCGCAGCGGTGAAAGCATCACGCTGATGCAGCAGGTCTCCGTGGAGAGCTCGCCATGACCCGCGCGCGGCAACAAACGGGCTTCGCCATGGTGTCGGCCATCTTCCTGATGGTGGTGCTGGCGCTGCTCGGCGGGCTGATGCTGTCGTTGTCGAACTCGCAGCAGATCAGCAGCGTGCGCGACCTGATGGGCACACGTGCCTACTACGCCGCGCGAGCCGGCATCGAGTGGGGCGCTTACCAGGCGCTGCAGGCGAGCAGCTGCCCGGTGTCCACCGCGCTGCCAGGCGCCGTGGCCGCCACCGGATTTGCGGTCGCGGTCGCATGCAGTGCGAGCGGCCCTTACGACGAAGGCGGCGTGAGCACCACGCTTTACCGCATCACCGCCACAGCCACCACCGGCACCCTGGGCCAGCATGACCACGCCGAGCGGCAACTTCAAGCCCTGGTGAGCCAGCCATGAAACACCTCACTCGCTTTCTGTTCGCGACCGTGCTGGCATGGCTCGCCGCCACGCCCTCGGCCTGGGCCCAGACCTACACCGCCACGGCCGACGCCACGACGCAGTTGGCCTACCCGTGGATCGACATCAGCACCACCGGCACGCAGTTGCCCCTGGCCGACGACGCCATCTCGGGTGACATTGCCCTGGGCTTCGGCTTCGTTTTCGGCAGCACCACCTACACCACCGTGAACGTCACGGCCAACGGCATGCTTCAGTTCGGAGCGGCCACCTCGGGCGGCTTTACCAACAGCGCGCTGCCGCTGACGGGCGGCGGCGCCGAGCCGAACATCGACGCGGCCATGTTGCCCTTGTGGGACGACCTGAACCCGAACGGCGACGGCAGCTTGATCCGGTACCGAAGCACCGGCGTGAGCCCGAACCGGGTTTTTGTCGTGTCGTGGCTGGCCGTGCCGTACTACTGCTCGAACACCGGCTCCACCTGCAACAACGGCCAGGACCAGACGCGGACCATCTCCGCGACCTTCCAGGTGCAGTTGCACGAGCAGGGCCACTTCGTGTACCGCTACGGCGTCGTGGACGGCTCAGGCGGCGCGCACACCGCTGGCCCCACGGTGTCCAACCCGGCGGGTGCCGTCGTCGGCTATGAACTGACAAACAGCGACTACGCGGAGTATTCCTTCCGCACCGCCAGCGTGCCCAACAACAGAACCATCCTCTGGCAGCGGCCCGTGAGCGCGGCCACGCCGGGCGGCTTCAACGCCTTCGACACCGGCACCGCGCCGGGCAGCATCACGGGGTTCATCCGGACCAAGATCGCGGGTACGGCGTTCAACCTGGCGGTGGTGGCGCTCAACAGCACCAGGACCGCGGTGCTGACCACCTTCACCGGAGACGTGAGAGTGGAGTTGCTCGACACCCGCGACAACAGCGGAACGCTGAACGCCACCACCGGCTGCCGCGCCACCTGGACCAGCGTGCTCTCCACCAGCACGCTCAACTTTGCCACCGGCGATGCCGGCCGCGACACCATCGCGCACACGCAGGCCAACAGCTGGCGCGACCTGCGGGTGCGCATCAGTTACCCAGCCACCGGCACCGCCACCGTGGTGGGTTGCAGCACCGACAACTTCGCCCTGCGGCCGGCGAGCCTGGCCAACCTGAACGCGACCGACGCCACGCTGCTGACCGCCGGCACCACACGCCCCCTGGACAACAGCGCGGCCACCGGCGGCAACGTGCACAAGGCCGGCCAGCCCTTCACCGTGCGTGCCACGGCGGTGAACGGCGCGGCCACACCGGTCACCACCAGCAACTACACCGGCACACCCACGGTGTTTGTCAGCGCGTGCAGCGGTGCGGCCTGCAGCGCCACGCTGGGCACACTGACCCTCACGCCCACTGCCGCGGCCGGTGTGATCGACACCGCCACCGCGAGCTACACCGAAGCCGGCGCTTTCAACCTGCAGCTGGTGGACAGCAGCTTTGCCAGCGTCGACGCGACCGACGGCTCGACACCGGCCGAAATGAGCGTCACCTCGGCCACCGTGACCGTCGGCCGCTTCGTGCCCGATCACTTCGACCTGGTGCTGTTGACGGCCCCGGTGCTGCGCACCTTCAACAGCAGCACCTGCAGCCCGCGCAGCTTCACCTACCTGGGCCAGCCTTTTGGCTACGCGACCGCGCCCCAAGCCACCGTGCTGGCGCGCAACGCAGCGGGTGCCACGACCGTCAACTACCCCAACGCCAAGTTGAGCGCGCTGGTGAGGTCACAGACCTACACGCCCCTGGTCGGCTCCACGCCGGGGCTGGACAGCAGCACCGCCACCTTGCCCAGCATCACCGCCAACGGCAATGGCACGGCCACCCTGGCTGCGCAGGCCAGCGACCTGCTGAGCATGGTGCGGCCCCCCACCACACCGATGGCGCCGTTCAACGCCAGCATCAGCCTCGCCTGGAGCGTGACCGACAGCTCAGAGACGGGCAGCGGCAACGGCAGCATCACGACGACCACGCCCTTGAACATGGCCAACATCGCGTTCGACCAGGGCAACGAGTTCCGCTTCGGCGTGTTGAAGTTGAGCAGCGCCTACGGCAGCGAATTGATCAACCTGGCGGTGCCGGTGGAGTTGCAGTACTGGAACGGCAGCAGCTTTGCGACCAACGCCGGCGACTCGTGCACTTCGTTGCCCTTGAGCAGCCTGGCCTTGGGCACCTACCGGGGCAACCTGGCGGCGTGCGAAACGGCACCCGGCTCGGCCAGTGTGGTGTTCACCAACGGGCGCGGCTTGCTGCGCATGCTGCCGCCGGGCAGTGGCAATGCCGGGAGTGCGGACGCCACGATCAACCTGGGGGCCGTGGCGGCGGGGCAGCAGTGCTCGGCCGTGGGGGCGGCCGCGACGCCAGCGGTGACTGCGGCGATGCCTTGGTTGCAGGGCCGGCGCACGGCGGCGGCCACCTACAACCAGGACCCCGTGGCGCGAATCAGCTTTGGGCAGTATCGATCGCCCTTGATTCACTTGCGTGAGGTGTATTGACCGCGCGGCCCGAACCCCAAAGCCCGGTAACAGATTGGTGAAATGTCCGGGTTTGCGGCTGTTTTTTGAGCGATCGCCCATGAAGTTGGCGCGCGAAGATCCGCGCAATTCACCAAGCCCCGACATGTCGCCCTCCCCCACCCCTGCCCGCTTTCTCGGTCACTGCGCGCGTCTCGGCTTGGGCGGTGCCATGGCACTGCTGGTGGCCGCATGCGGCCCCTCGCGAGACAAGGCCTACGAGCCCTCGTATGCCTCCGACGTGCCGGTTCAGCCGGGTCTCGTCTACGTGCTGGCCGTTCATCCCTTGCACAGCCCCAAGCGCCTGTTCGAGGTGTACCAGCCCTTGGTCGACCACGTGAACACGCGCCTGACCGGTGGCGCGCAAATTCGGCTGGAAGCTTCGGCCAACTACGCGGCGTTCGAAGACAAGCTCAAACGCCGCGAGACGCACATCGCCTTGCCCAACCCGTACCAGGCCCTCGAAGCCCAGAAGCATGGCTACCGCGTCTTCGCGAAGATGGGCGATGACGCCGACTTCCGCGGCATCATCCTCATGCGAAAAGACAGCCGGGTGGAGCGCCCCCGCGACCTGATCGGCAAGGCCGTCAGCTACCCCGCGCCGACCGCACTGGCCGCCACGCTGCTGCCACAAAGCTTCTTGCAGCAAAACGGGGTCAAGGTCGAACAAGAGCTCGACAACCGCTACGTCGGAACCCAGGAGAGTTCCATCATGAACGTCGCGCTCGGGCGCACTGCTGCGGGCGCCACCTGGCCCCAACCCTGGCGCGCGTTCGTGCGAGAGCACCCGCAGCTGGCCGACCAGCTCGAAGTGCGTTGGACCACGGAGTCGCTGGTCAACAACGCCCTGGTCGCCCGCGACGACCTGCCTCCCGCCTTGGTCGATCAATTGCGCAAGGCCTTGCTCGAGCTGCACCACAGCGGCGAAGGGCGCGACATCCTTGCGCGCATGGAGCTGAGCCGTTTCGAGCCCGCCACGGACAAGAGCTACGACGTGGTGAAAACCTTCATCGAACGCTTCGAACGGAACGTTCGGCTCATCAAGAAGCCGGGCTGAGCCATGAGCACCCTGTGGTCGCGTCGCCGCTCGATCCGCCAGGAGCTGGTGATCGGCGTGGCCCTGGTTCACGCCGTGCTGATGTCGGTCTTCGTGATCGACCTGGTGCTCAAGCAGCGTGACTTCCTGCGCCAGCAGCACGTACAACGCAGCACGGCGCTGGTGCAAGGCATCGCACGCCAGGCCACCGTCAACCTGCTGGCCGGAGACCTCGCGGCGCTGCAGGAAGTCATCAACGGCTTCAAGGGCTACCCCGAACTCCGCTATGCGACCGTGCTCGACCCGACGGGCAAGGTGCTCGCGCATTCGAAGCCCGAGCTCGCCGGCCTTTTCATGGACGATGAGCTGACCCGATCCATGATCACCGGCCCGCGTGCCGGGCGGGCCCTCGTCGACACCGCCGAGGTGCTCGACCTGGCCATGCCGATCGAATGGGACGCGCAACTTGTCGGCTGGGTGCGTTTTTCGGCTGGCACGCAAGCCGATGCGCAAAGCCTGCGCAGCGTGGCCAAAGAAGGTGTGCTGTACGCCTCGGTGGCCATCGCATTGGGCGTGATGCTGGCGCTGTGGATGGCGCGCACCACCACCAAGCGCCTGTACGCCCTGCTGAGCGTGGCCGAGGCCACGCGGGGCGGGCGCCGCGACGTGCGTGCACAAGCCGATGAGGTCAACGAGATCGGGCGCCTCGCCGGGTCGTTCAACACCATGCTCGACGCACTGCGTGAGCGCGAACAAGCGCTGGAACTCAGCAACCTCGAACTCGAACAACGTGTCGCCGCACGCACCGCCGCCCTGCTGGAAAGCGAGGAAAACCAGCGCGCCATCCTGGACCAGGCGAACGATGCCTTTGTCTCGATGGATTCCCAGGGTCGCGTGCTCGCCTGGAACGGCATGGCCGAGCACATCTTCGGGTGGACGCGACAAGAGGCCCTGGGCGCCGCGCTGTCAGAGATGATCATTCCCCCCGGGCTTCGCGATGCGCATCAGCGCGGCATGCAGCGCTACCTGAGCACGGGCGAAGCGCGGGTGCTGGATCGGCGTGTGGAGTTGACCGCCCGCCGCCGCGACGGGTCGGAATTCCCCATCGAGTTGAGCCTTCGTGTGCGTCGCCGCGGCAGCGATTGTTTCTTCGATGGCTTCCTGCGCGACATCAGCGAACGCAAGCTGATGCAGCAACAACTCGAAGATCAGGCCCTGCAAGACCCTCTGACTGCGCTACCAAACCGGCGTGCGCTGCTGGCGGAACTTCCCACCGCCATGGGGCGAGCCGAGCGCTCTCGGCAGGCATTGGCGGTATTGTTCCTTGACCTCGACGGGTTCAAAGGTGTCAACGACAGCCATGGCCACGACGCAGGCGACGAGGTGCTGCGGGAGTTCGCCAAACGGCTGCGTGCGGCCGTGAGATCGGTCGACAAGGTGGCGCGCCTGGCGGGCGACGAGTTCGTCGTGATTGCAGAAACGCTTGCCACGGCCAAGGACGCCCAGACCGTGGCCGCGAAGATCCTGGCCTCGGCGCGAGAGCCTTTTGTGCTGGGCCCGCACACCGCGCGTTTGTCATCGAGCATTGGCATCGGCTTGTACTTTCCGGGAAGCGGCCTCTCGCCCGACCAGATCTTGTCGCGCGCCGACGACGCGATGTACCAGGCCAAACGCAACGGCAAAGCGCAGTGGGTGGTCTGGAACTCCGAGGCGGCGACCCTCCAGGCTGAAACGACCCAGCCGCATGCGCCGGCGCAAGAGACCGCCTAGACGCCGCCGTCGCGCGTTCAGCGCCCTGCTGTCCGGGCAAACCGCCGCTTCGCGGGAATGACGAGCCCGTCAAGTCACCCGAACTGCAAGCCAAACCCCTCTCAATTTCCAGCTTCGCTCCCCAGGCCCGACTTCGACAATGTGCCAACCCACGGCCCCCACGCCGCATGGGCCTGTCAACGCGAGTCAGGATCGAACGTGCCGCCACCCGAAAAAATTCGCCTAGGCGACCTGCTCGTTCGCCAGGAGTTGATCACCGCCGAGCAGCTCACCGCCACGCTGGAGCAACAGCGCGCCAGCGGTCGCAAGCTCGGGCGCATTCTGGTCGACAGCGGCATCGTGACCGAGGAGCAGATCTCCGGCGCGCTGGCCCGCCAGCTCAAGATCCCCTACATCAACCTCAAGTCGCAAAGCCCCAACCAGGCGCTGGTGAACCTGCTGTCGGAAGCCCAGGCCCGGCGCTTTCGCGCGCTGGTGCTGGAAGACAGCAACGGCTTCCTGCGGGTGGGCATGGCCGACCCGAGCGACCTCTTCGCCTACGACGAACTCACGCGCATCCTGAAGCGAGAGATCGAGCACGCCGCTGTCACCGAAACGCAGCTGCTCTCGACCATCGACCGTGTGTACCGCCGCACGGGCGAGATCACGGCGTTGTCGCAAGAGCTGACCGCCGAGCTCGCCCAGACCGAAGCCGATTTCGGCAGCCTGCTGGGCACCGAAGCGGCGGTGAAAGACGCGCCGGTCGTCAAGCTCTTGCAGACCCTGTTCGAAGACGCCGCCCAGG
>NZ_JANOCG010000333.1:0-1806 GCF_031412075.1 Rhizobacter sp. | reverse complement strand
GGCCAACGTGGGGGTGCCGCTGCTGCTGAAGACGCTGGTCGACAGCCTCGCGCTCAAGCCGGGTGACGTGCAGGCCTTGATGGTGGTGCCTTTCGGCCTGTTGCTCGCCTATGGCGGCTTGCGCTTGAGCACCTCGCTGTTCACCGAATTGCGTGAGCTGATCTTCGCCAAGGCCACCGAGGGCACGGCGCGCAGCATCTCGCTCAACGTGTTCCGCCACCTGCACTCGCTCAGTCTGCGTTTCCACCTGGAGCGCCAGACCGGCGGCATGACACGCGACATCGAGCGCGGCACCCGTGCCGTGCACTCGCTGATCTCGTATTCGCTCTACAGCATCGTGCCCACGCTGATCGAGGTGGCGATGGTGCTCACGCTGCTGGCGGTGAAGTTCGACGCCTGGTTTGCCTGGATCACGATTGCCGCGCTGGTGGTCTACGTGACCTTCACCATCACGGTGACCAACTGGCGCACGCAGTTTCGCAAGCAGATGAACGACCTCGATTCGGTGAGCCACACGCGGGCCATCGACTCGCTGCTCAACTACGAGACCGTCAAGTACTTCAACAACGAAGGCTTCGAGGCCAACCGTTACGACGAAAGTCTGGAGCGCCTGCGCAAGGCTTCTCTCAAGTCGCAGACCACGCTGTCGATCCTCAACACCGGCCAGCAGCTGATCATCGCCACCGGCCTGGTGGCCATGTTGTGGCGCGCGACCCTCGGTGTCACCGAAGGGCGCATGACGCTGGGTGATCTGGTGATGGTCAACGCCTTCATGATCCAGCTCTACATCCCGCTCAACTTCCTGGGCGTGCTGTACCGCGAGATCAAGCAGAGCCTGCTCGACCTCGACAAGATGTTCGGCCTGCTGGAGCGCGAGCGTGAGGTGGCCGATGCGCCCGATGCGAAGCCGCTGCAGGTGACACACGGCCACGTGAAGTTCGAGCACGTGAACTTTTCCTATGAGCCGGCGCGGCCGATCCTGCACGACCTGAGCTTCGAGATACCGGCCGGCAAGACGGTGGCGGTGGTGGGCCCCTCGGGCTCGGGCAAGAGCACGCTCGCGCGGTTGCTGTTTCGCTTCTATGACGTGAACGCGGGCACCGTCACCATCGATGGGCAAGACATTCGCCAGGTCACGCAGGGCAGCCTGCGCCAGGCCATCGGCATCGTGCCGCAAGACACCGTGCTCTTCAACGACACCGTGGCCTACAACATCGCCTACGGCCGCGCCGGTGCCGGCCAGGCCGAGGTGGAAGCAGCCGCCAAGGCAGCACGCATCCACGACTTCATCGTCTCCACGCCCAAGGGCTACGACACCGCGGTGGGTGAGCGTGGGTTGAAGCTCAGTGGCGGTGAGAAGCAACGTGTGGCGATTGCGCGCACGCTGCTGAAAAACCCGCCGATCATGATCTTCGACGAAGCCACCTCGGCGCTGGACTCCGCCAACGAGCGGGCCATCCAGGCCGAGTTGAAGGGCGTGGCGCAAAACAAGACCACGCTGGTCATTGCGCACCGCTTGTCCACGGTGGTGGACGCGCACGAAATCCTGGTGTTGGATGCCGGGCGCGTGATTGAGCGTGGGACCCATGTTGCGTTGTTGGCCCAGGGCGGGCGCTATGCGCAGATGTGGGCGCTGCAGCAGCAGAACGGGGAGCGAGGCGCGGAAGAAGCCGCCGTGTAAAGTCAGCTATCGCGCCAGGAGCGATTCCAGATGATGACGAACGCAGTGACGCTCGACCCAGCAGACCTCACCGCCAGTGTGGTGCGGGCGCTGCTTCTGTACTCGCTGGCTGAATTCCAGTCCGG
>NZ_JANOCG010000332.1:0-30939 GCF_031412075.1 Rhizobacter sp. | reverse complement strand
GCCCAGGTTCTTGGGGTGGGCTTTGAGCGCGCTTTCCACCACCGCGAGCGCTGCGACGGCATCGCCTTTCGACGCGTGCAGGCCGGCGAGCAGCATGCTGGTGTCAACCGCTGGCTGCTTTTGTTCGGCGAGCAGCGCCGTGGCTTGGGCGATGGCGCCGGCCGTGTCACCACGCCGCGCCGTGAGCGCGGCCTTCATGGTGAGTGCACCCGGGTGTTTTGCGTCAACGGCCAGCACCTCGCTGAGCGACTTGTCGGCATCGTCGAGCCGCGCGGCAAGCAGGTAGAGGCGGGCCAGGCCGACCTTGGCGTCGATGTGCTCCGGCTTGAGCTCCACCGCCTTGGTGTAGCTGCCAAAGGCGCGCTGGATCTCGCCCTTGGCCTCGGAGATCTGGCCCGCCAGGTAGAAGGCCTGGGCGTTCTTCGGGTCGATCTGCAGCACGTTGCGCATCTCGACGTTGGCCTTGTCCCAGTCGGCCGTGCGCACGTACTCGGCGCCTTTTTCAAGCCCCGATTCAATGCGGTCGGCCTTGCTGCTGCAAGCGCCCAGGAGGGCGATGGTGCTGCACACGGCCAGGGTTCGCAGGGAGTGGTGGAGTGTCATGGGGTGTCTCGGTCAGTGGGTCGACAAGGCCGGCGTGGCCTGGCCGGTGAAGCGGGTGAGAAAGTCCTGGTAGGCGCTGTGGATGCCCTCGGCCAGCGGAATGCGCGCGCTCCAGCCGAGGTGTTTCATCACCGACACGTCGAGCAGCTTGCGCGGCGTGCCATCGGGTTTGCTGGTGTCGAACACGATGCGGCCGGGGTAGCCCACCACGCGCATCACGGTCTCGGCGATCTCGCGGATCGACAGGTCGGAGCCCACGCCGACGTTCACACACTCGCCGATGTCACTCGCGTCCAGGCGCTGCAATGCAAACAGGCAGGCCGAGGCGAGGTCGTCCACGTGCATCAACTCGCGCCGTGGTGTGCCGCTGCCCCAGACCACCAGCTCGCCGAGGCCCTGCACGCGGGCTTCGTGGGCACGGCGCATCAGCGCGGGCAGCACGTGCGAGCCCAGCGGGTCGTAGTTGTCGCCGGGGCCATAGAGGTTGGTCGGCATCAGCGCGAGGAAGTTGCTGCCGTGCTGGCGGTTGTACGCGGCGCAGGCCTTGATACCGGCGATCTTGGCAATGGCATAGGCCTCGTTGGTCGGCTCCAGCGCACCGCTCAGCAACGCACTTTCGGTGATGGGTTGTGCGGCGAACTTGGGGTAGATGCAGCTCGATCCGAGGAACACCAGCTTGCGCACCTGGTAGCGGTGGCAGGCCTCGATGACGTTGGCCTGGATGGCGAGGTTGTCGCGGATGAAATCCACCGGCTGCTGTGAGTTGGCCAGAATGCCGCCCACCTTGGCAGCGGCCAGCAGCACGTGGCTCGGGCGCTGGGCCTCGAAGAAGGCCATCACGTCGCCGGGCACGGTGAGGTCGAGTTCGGCGCGCGTGGCGGTGACGATGTGGTGATAGCCCTCGGCGTGCAGACGCCGCACCACCGCCGAGCCGACCAGGCCACGGTGGCCCGCCACATAGATGCGGCCTTCGTGCAAGGCTGAATCGTTCATGCTGGATCCAGCTCAGTCGGGCACGTGCTTGCGCAGATTCGGCGCGATGGTGGTGAGGAACGTCGTCAGGCGCCGGTCGGCGAGCGCGATGTCTTCACCCGGGGGCACGGGTGTGACCAGCCGCAGCAGCGCGCCGTCGGAGCGATGGCGGGTGATGCCGTCGTAAAGGATGAACCACTTCACCGCCAGCTCGTTGGTGAGAACCCGGCCGCGCTGGTTGAACCAGTAGTAGACGAGCTGGCGTTGGTCACCCTTCTGGATGATGACCCGGTTGACGCGCATCTCGGCGGCAGCGGCGCCCGAGACGCCGGGCAGGCTCAGCGGCAAGGGCATCTCTTCGAGCTGGGCGATCTTCCAGCCGCCGGCAGGCATGCAGGTGCGCGGCGAGTGGGCCGATTGACCGCTGCTCTGGGTGTCGTAGTAGGCGGTGTAGAAGTTGATCCAGGGCTCGCCGGGGCGGGCGTAGTTGGCGATCAGGTGGTCGTCGACGGCGAGTGTGGCGAGCACGTCGCGGTCGATGTAGTCGAGCCGCCCGCTCCAGCCGCCAGGCAGGCTCAGCGGGAATTGCGCGAGCGGTACACGCTCCGGGCGGATCTGTTCACGCGCCGGTGCGACCAGCGTGGCGACGCCCACCGCGGCGAGCATCAGCGCGCCCACCAGCACCGGCATCGAGAAGCGCCGGTCGTTGACCGGCGTGCCCTTGGCCACCGGCTCCGGGTATTCCAGCCCGAACACCGCGCGCAGCGACTCGCGCCGCCCGCCGATGCGCGCCAGCAGGCTCATCTCGGCCACCAGCAGCACCAGGCACAGCATGAACATGAACCAGCCTTCGAAGTCGTGCAGCAGGCCTTCGGCCATCTTGCTGCCCCAGTGTTCGACCGTGATGCCGATCAGCCCGATGCGCAGGCTGTTGATGACGATGGTGAGCGGGATGGTCGACAACACGATCAGTACCCGCTTCCACATCGCACCCTGAAAAAAGTAGGCCGCCAGGAAACCCAGCACCATCAGCGGAAACAGGTAGCGCAGCCCGCTGCAAGCCTCGACCACCTGCATCTTGAAGCTGCCGAGGTCGATCACGTTGCCTTCGAGGAACACGCTGATGCCGGCCAGGCGGATCAGCCACACGCCGATCTCAGACGACACCAGTTGCAGCTGTTGCGACAGCTCGCGCAACAGGAACTGCGGCAGCGGGATCATGAAAAACAGGATCGCCAGGGGCACCGCGATGATGCGTGTGCCGCGCCAGCCGATGAAACACACCGACAAGCCGAACAGCGCCACGATGAACCCGTATTGGCCGAACAGCCGGATGGCGCTGAACTCGCCCAGCAACCCGAGCGCCAGCGCCAGCGCGATGAGCAGCAGGCCCGTCCATGACCCGCGCAGCTCATGCAGGCGCAGCAGGTCGCTCTTTTGCCAGATCAGGAATGCGGCGATGACGGGAATGAAGTAGCCGTAGCTGTATTCCTCGACCTGGTCCCAGGTGGCCACCATGAAACGCAGGCCGGGGTAAAAGGCGGCGATCACGGCCATGCCCGCGAGCGCCACCAGCACCCAATGGGCGAGCGGAACCCGCCACACGGGGGCGGGGTGTTGAGAGATCGAAACTGAAGACATGCCAGGCACTCGGTCGGTGTTCATCGCATGCCAGGGCGCATGCGCGATGCAGGTTAGCGACGCTTTGTGACATCGGCATGGCTGAAACCCGCAGCGCGCTCGTGGGGGGGTGGTGTCAAGGCCTGGACATATTTCACACCTATGCTGGCTCGCTCCACAGGGGGCGGTGACGCGCAAGCGGATCTCCCGTTTCGCTTCGGCCTTTCTCGCTTGCAGCTGTTCGAGCCTTGCCATTCCCATGACCCCCAACGCACCCGCGGCCGACCCCTACCTCCTGCCCAGCATGTCGCTGCGCAACCGCGCCGCGCGGGCGGTGTGGGGCCTGGCCCACCTGTTGCTGGTGCGGCCCACGCCGAGGCCGCTGCATGCGTGGCGCGCGTTTGTGTTGCGACTGTTCGGCGCGCAGTTGGGTGCGCACTGCCGCATCTACCCGTCGGCAGAAATCTGGGCGCCGTGGAACCTGATCTGCGAAGACGCGGTCGCCATCGCCAACGGCGCGGTGATCTACAACGCGCTGCCCATGCGCCTGGCCTCGCACAGCACGGTGTCGCAAGGGGCGTACCTGTGCGGCTCGACACACGACTTCGACGACCCCGCGTTCCCGATGATCAGTGCGCCCATCCACATCGGCCGTTACGCCTGGGTCTGCGCGCGCGCGGTGGTCGGCCCGGGCGTCACCGTGGGCGACGGCGCGGTGCTGGGCCTGGGCAGCGTGACGATGCGCGACCTGGAGCCCTGGACGGTGTACGCCGGCATGCCAGCCCGCGCCTTGCGCTTGCGGAGACGGCCATGAAACCCGACCGCTCGATGATCGAGCAGCTGCGCCGTGGCGAGACCGAAGAACCCGGCCCGCGCAGCATCCACGCCCACGTCACGCGGCCCATCGTGCAGCAGCTCGTCAAGGCCGAGGCACACACGGTGCTCGACCTCGGTTGCGGCAGTGGCTGGTTCAGTGCGGCGCTCGACCGCTGCGGCTTTGCGGTGACCGGTGTCGACAACAGCGAAGCCAGCCTGAACCTGGCGCAGCAGCATTACCCGCATCTGGGCTTTCACCAGGTCGATGTGATGCAGCCGCTTGACGTGGGCTTCGCGCAGCGCTTCGATGCGGTGGTGGCGGTCGACGTGATCGACCACATGCCATTGCCGCGCAAGCTGATCGAAGCGGCCCTCGCGGCGCTGAAGCCCGGAGGGCTGCTCGTCGTCACGTCGAACTACCACGGCTATTCGAAGAATGTGGCACTTGCACTGGCAGGGCGCTTCGATTCACGCTGGGACCCGCTGCTCGACCACGGCAAGGTGAAGTTCTTCTCGCGTGCCACCTTGACCTCGTTGTTGTCGGAGTTCGATCTGCAAGACCTGCATTTCGAGACGGCCGGGCGCATCCCGATGTTCGCCCGCACGATGCTCATGGCGGCGCGCACGCGAGGCTAGTCGAGCGCACTTCAACGCAGCTCGATGGTGCCGCCCGCGTTGCCTGTCCCACGCAACTCGCGCACCTCGTTCCAGCCGTCGATGCGCCAGCGGTGCACGCCACCATGTGACGATTCGTCGTTGTGATACAGGTACAGGCCTTCGCCAATGCGCACGAGGGTCGGGCTGAAGGCGTTGCCGCTCATTCCAGCTTGCGAAGGTGGGCCAGAGCGCGTCGATGGCTGGCCGAATTGGGCGAGGAAAAGGCCGCTCTCGTCGAAATGCATGAACTGGTTCGCCTGACCGATGCGGCCGGTCTGCGGGTCCTTGTGGAACTCTCCGTGGTAGCCGTAGACGATGTGGCGTCCATGGGCCCAGACCGAGTTGCCGCCGTAGTGCGTGGAGCCGTCGTTCGCCTTGGTCTGGAAGCTGCCTTTGCCGTCAAGCCAACCGCTGGGGCTGGCTTGCCACAGCCAACCGGTGCCGCCGAGCGCGGCCGCGCCGAGGTGAAAACCTTCGTTGCCGACGACCGACGGGTCGAAGAACACCACCTTGCCGGAGGCCGTGACGGGAAACCGGGGCGGCATGCCGCTGAACGCTCCGCGGTAGTAGGGGGTGCCGGGGCGCGTGGGCACGCTCGCCAGCGCCACCGGCTCGCTGGCCCATACCGGGTCGCCGGTGGCCTGCGTGAAGCCGGTCAGTGGCAGGCGCATCACGATTTGCACCTCCCGGCCGGTCAATGCGTAGCCGAGATCTCCGTTTTCGTACATCACCTTGAGCGTGGCGCCGGGCAGCGCGCGCCCGAGCAACCCGACCACACGCAGCGGCCCTGAAGGCACGAGCTCGACGATGGCCTGATCGCTGCGGGTGCTCACCACGCCATAGGTGCGGCCGTTGGACAAGGTCTCCACCGAAACAAACCCGCCAAAGAGACCGTTGAAAGCCCGTCGATCGGCCAGCGCGGCAGGCAGGCTCGGAAGCCAGTTGCGAACCAGTCTCCATGACCGGCCGGGGCGCCAGGGTGAACCGGTGTCGGCGTCGAACTCCAGGAAATTGGCGAACACCCGACGCGGGTTCGTGTGGTCGACGGTGGAGGTGTAGAAGGCCGGCAAGTAGGCCACCTGGCCATCGCTCTTCGGAGAGGCGACATCCGTGCGGAAACGCAGCATGCGGTTGTTGCAGGTGTCGATGACCCACAAGCTGTTGTCGAGCGCGACGGCGATGGCGCTTTGCTCTCGCCCGTCACGGCCGCGAAAGCAGAGCTTGTCCGGCTGCACGACGGGGTCGTTCAGGTAGCCGCCCGCTTGGCCGATCACGGCTGCTGGCGGGCCAGACCCGTCAAAACGTTTGAGCTGCTGGCTGCTGCCCGCATCGGCAACCCACACCGTCTGGTCGTCGACCGGGTGGGAGGCGACCGCCACGGGTTGGCTGAGTCCCCCGAGTGTGGTGGTCAGGCGCGGGCGTGTTTCCAGGTCGGTGTAGCGCAGCACCTTGTTGCCCGAGATGGCCCACAGGTCACCGGTGGCGGTCATGGCGATCTGGTTCAGGGTGTTCGCGTTGAGTGGCACCGAGATCGTGCCGAGCGCTTCGCCGCTCGTCTTGTCGAACAGCCGAATCAAGTTCTTGCCACCGTGCGCCACGGCCAGCACGCGACCCCGGTTTTGCACCGCGAGGCCGGTGGGCGCCTCAGTGACATCGTCGTTCAGGTCGATGACGCTGGGGTGCAGGTGGCCCTCGTAGCAGGTGTTGCTGTTGGGTCGCTTGTTCAGGCAGACCGATCGACCTGCCGCGAAGGCTGCGGGTCGTGCCCCAGCCAGATCGAAGGCGCTGATGAAGCTGGTGCGAACCAGGCCGCCGGTGTTGGCCCAGTAGAGCCGGGTCGTGTCGGTCGCCAGCATCGACACGGCAGCGAATGCGTCGGTCGACGGGACCGGGCGGGTGTTGTGTTGGGGCGTTGCAAGCCGAAAGCCATGGATGCCCGGTTGCTGTTCGTTGTAACCCACGGCGTAGTAAGCCGTATCGCCGCGGATGGCGATGCTGGCAGGCGGCAGGTAAGCCTTGTGCGCCTGCGGTTCGCCGAGAGTGGCTGAACTGTTGCCGATCACACCTTCCCACACGTGGCTCAGCCGATGATGCAAGAGCCTGACCTCGTAGCGGCCAGGGCTCACGGGTGCCGCGTGGTCGTCGCGCCCGTCCCAGCTGCGCTCCAGCGCCCCGGCCGGATGGGCCTCGGCCCTCCACAGCGTTCGCACCAGCCGCCCGTCAGTGGCATAGACCCCGGCGCTGGTGGTCGCCGGGGCGGGCAGCACGAAGCGCAGCGCTGTGGTCAGTTCAGATGGGGTGGCCGTCTGGGCGAGGGTGAGCGCGGGGGAGGCGCAGGCCAGAACCGCGAGGCAAGCCGTGCGGAAGCGGCTCATGCATAGGCGGGACGTTGGGCACCCGACGGCTCACCCTGCGCAAGTTCGGCGAGCACCTGTTGCGCCTTGTGCGTGTAGGCGCTCCAGCTGAATTCAAGGGCGCGGCGCGCGGCCTGCCGCCCCATCTCGGCGCGCAGTTCGGGGCGGTGATACAGGTATTCGAGCCGTTCGCACAGGGCGTCTTCGTTGCGTTCCGGGATGATGAAACCGTCGATCCCGTCGCGCACGATGTCTGCAGGCCCATTGGCGGTCACGATGACCGGCAAGCCGCAGGCCATGGCTTCGAGCACGACCAAGGGCATGCCTTCGATCAATGTGGGAAAGACGAACACGTCCGCGGCCCGGTACATGGCCGCCAGCGCCGGGCGCGTCTGGTGCGGTGTGTGCTCGAACATGTCGGCAAACGGCTGCAGCGGCTGCGCGCTGCCCACCAGGCTGCCCACCAGTTGGAGTTGTGTGCCGCGACGCGCGAACTTGCGGTAGCCGCGCAGCAGGTAAGACAAGCCCTTGCGCTGGGTGAGCTGGCCTGCGTAGATGGCGGTGAAACGCCCGGTGCTCACCGGGTTCTCGGGGGCTGAAAAGGTCTGCAGGTCGACGCCATACGGCACCACACGCATCTTGGCGCGGGCAATGCCTTCGGCCACGAAACTGTCGCTCGCGTAGCTCGACCCGACCAGCACCGCGTCGGCCAGGCGAATCTCTTCGTCCAGCCGTTCTTCGTGGCCGTCGGGCCAATCGTCAAAGTCGGGCCACGTGACCGCAAAGCCGGGTTCGCGCTCGTTTTCTTCGAGCCGCACGCGCCGCCGATGGCGGTGGTGAGCCACGGGATAGTTCAGCACCGTGGCGCATTGGCCGTCAGCCTGTGCGGCCTTGAACGCCGGCAGTGCAAAACCTTCGTAGGCCACGACACACTGCGCCTGCGAAACATGGCTGCAAGCCGCTTGCGCGACAGCCTCACGGACCGACATGTAGAGCCGGTTCGTCCAGCGGTGGCGTGCGGCGGGCGGCAATGCGTGCAATCGCGCAATCGCAGCGGCGAGCAGGTCGGGCAGCACGCCCGCCTCTCGCGTAAGCGCTGCCAGTGCCGGGTCGGACATGCGGCGTCGGCCGAAACTGCTGTTGTAGACACGGCCAGCCCATGGCAGGGACGACAGCGCCCGCTCCCAGGCGCGCCCCTTGTTGGCGTAAGGCCGCACGTAGGCGCCGAGCGAGTCGTTCGCGGTCAGCGCCATGGCGAGTTGGTTGAGTTCGGGCGCGTTGAAGTTGACCACGAGCGTGCGCGGCATAGAGGTGCTGATCATGCGGCGGATGTTAGGGACGTGTTGTGACCGTTCGATGCACGGCGAGCCACGCCACAAGGCCTTGGTCGCTGACTCCATATCGCAATATTTGGTGGCTACATTCAATCGGACCCTCCCAGCGGCAGTGATCCGCCCACCATGAATATCCTGTTCTGCTCGGTCCCTTTTCGTCCATCCGTGGGAGGCATTGAAACCGTCTCGGCGTTGCTGGCGGAGCGCTTCCACAGCGCTGGACACAGCGTGGTGCTGGTCACTCAAACCGCCAGTCCGGAACCAGAACGCGAGCCCTATGCCGTGGTTCGAAACCCTTCTTCGGGCAGGCTGTTCGACCTCGTGCGCTGGGCCGACGTGGTGTTTCACAACAACATCAGCCTGCGTTTTGCGTGGCCGCAGCTGTTGCTGCGCCGGCCGTGGGTGGTGGCGCATCACACCTGGATCCCCCCCACCGGTCTCGCGGGCCGATTGAAGCGCCGGGTACTGAAACGTGCGCGCAACATCGCGGTCAGCCGTGCCGTGGCGGAGAGCTTGCCGGTTGACTGCAGCGTGGTCCCCAACCCGTACGCGGACGACCTGTTTGTTCGCAGCGACCTCGCGCCACGGCGTGGGCAACTGGTTTTTGTGGGCCGTCTGGTCAGCGACAAGGGCGTCGACATCCTGCTCGACGCGCTCGCGCTGTTGGCGCGCGGCGGCAAGCATGTGCACCTCACCGTGGTCGGTGACGGCCCCGAGGCGCCGTCATTGAGGCAACAGGCGACCCGACTGGGTATCGAAGCGCAAGTCGAATTCGTCGGCCGGCGCGGTGGTGCGGAACTGGTGGCGGTGCTCAATGAGCATCAGGTCCTGGTGGTCCCCTCGGTGTGGGAAGAACCCTTCGGTGTGGTCGCGCTTGAGGCCATGGCGTGTGGATGCGTTCCGCTGGTAGCCCGCAGCGGCGGCTTGCCCGACGCGGTGGGCGCGGCCGGTGAGGTGGTCGCCCGTGGCGACAGCGAAGCGCTCGCGCGCGGCATCGATGGGTTGTTGACTGACCCCGATGCGCTGAACCGCTGCCGCGCAGCGGCCGACGCCCACCTGGAGCGGCACACACGCGAGCGCGTGGCCCGCAGCTACTTGAAATTGATTGAAGATGCGCACCGCACGCATTCGTCCCAGAGCACCGCGCCCGCTGTTTGACGCAGCGCCTCGGCGTGTCGCGCTCGCACCCGGCCCGCACTTCATGGCCGCAGGGGCTGCGAATGAGCAGGCGCGTCGGCGCTTCGTGCGCACGGTTCTGATCATCTACCTGCTGGTCATCTTCGAGGGTGCCCTTCGCAAGTACGTCGCGCCCCAGTTTGGGCAGTACATCTTTTTTATTCGGGACCCGTTCCTGCTCTACGCCTATGTGTTGGCCGCGCGCTTCGGCTTGTGGCCGCGTGACAGTGTTTTCTTCAATCTCAGCGTTTTCATGTGCGTCTTCGGCGTGGCGTTGTTCGGATTGCAGTTGGCCACCGGTGGCTACAGCGAAACCCGTGTCCTGCTCGGTGCCCACGGCTGGCGCAGCTACTTTCTCTATGTGCCGCTGGCCTTCTTGGTGGGCGCACAGTTTCGGGCCGCAGACCTTGCCCGCTTCGCAAAGATCACTCTGCTGCTGGCGGTACCGATTGCGATTCTGGTAGCCGCGCAGTTTTTTGCCCCGATGAACTCACCGATCAACGTGGGCATTGCCGAAGAGAAGGAGCTTCAGTTCAAGGGCATGGGGCTGGATGCCAAGCACATCCGCACCACCGGTCCGTTCACCTCCACCGCTGGCTTGCAGCAGTTCGTGGTCACGGCCTGCGGGTTTGCGTTGGCTGTCATGCTGTTGCCTGCCTCCCGGCGCAGGCTTGGGTTGCCGCTGTTGCTCCTGGCAGGCGGTGCCATTCTCACGTGCGTGGCTTTCAGCGGCAGCCGCGGCACCATGCTGCAGTGCGTGATGGCCGGGCTGTTCGCATTGGCCATCGGCTTCGTGGGCCGTGGCGCTGCGCTTAAGGCCAAAGCGCTTGCGCTGCCCAGCGCCGTGGGAGCGCTTGCGGTTGTTCTCTACCCCATCGTGTTTCCTGTCGGGTTTGCAGCGTTCATGAATCGCTGGGAATCAGCCGCCGTCGCAGAGTCGAAGTTTGAAGGTGGCGTGATCGGCCGTGCCCTGTTCGGCTTCATCGATTTCACCCGCTTGTTCGACGTGACGCCCCTACTTGGCTATGGGTTGGGCTATGGCAGCAACGCGAGCATCCAACTGCGCGCCACCGTCGACGGTGTGATGCCCGGTGATCTGGCCGAGACGGATTACTCGCGCCACATGGTTGACCTCGGGCCATTGGTGGGCATGTGCTACATCACGTTTCGCGTCGTGTTGGTGGTGTGGCTCTTGCGGCTGGTGTTGTCGGCGACACGCCGAGTTTCGGACCCACTCCCGATGATGTTGTTTGCCTACGCTGGCTACACGCTTTTGTTGGGTCAGATCTCGGGACACGGTTCGATCACCGTGTATGGCTGGTTGTTCGTCGGGCTGTGCATTGCGGCGAGCCGCACAGCCCTCGAGTCTTCGATGGCATCTCCTCCAGGCAGTGCGTCACTGGCGCAGGGGCTGAAGCGCTTTGCGCGCGCCCGCTCGCCGACGGCGCGTCGCTGAGCCTCTGCAGTGACTGCACTCATCACTCGCCAACGAATCGCGCGGCTCGGCAGCTTCGCGTCGACGCAGCTCGCGGTCCAGGTCATAGGTTTCGGTGCGGGCATCGTGCTGGTGCGCTACATGGAGCAGGCGCAATACGGCTACTACACGCTTGCCGTGAGCATGGCGAGCATCGCTGTCATCTTGACCGATCTGGGACTCGCCACGGCGGTGATGGCGATTGGTGGGCGTCTGACGGGTCAGCGCCGGGCGCTTGGCGACATGGTGAGCGACGCAAATGCGCTGTACCGCCGCATGGCATGGGTTCCTTTCTTCATGCTCACGCCCTGTTTTGTCGTCTTGCTGATGCGTCAGCACGCAGCTCCCTGGCAAATTGCGGCTCTGGCCGTGACGATCGTGGCCACGGCAGCGCTGAGTGCCCGTGCCGGGGTGGCGTTGTCGGTCACGCGGCTGTTGGGTCATGCAGGTTTGCAGCAGAAGCTCGATCTGGGGGTCAACCTCGTCAAGCTCGGCCTTTTGATGGCCGCCACCTGTTTTTTTCTTGACGCCACCGTGGCCTGTCTGGTCAATCTGGGTGTTGCGGCGGCTGGCTTTGTCGTCCTCACTCGCCACCTGGGCGTGCACATCGACCTGCCCCAACACCCCACCGGCAGCCACGCGTCGGCGTTGCGAAAGCATCTTTGGAAGCAGGCGCCGAATTCGATCTATTTCGTCTTCAGCAGCCAGATGGCGTTGTGGTTGATTGGT
Source organism: Rhizobacter sp. (assembly GCF_031412075.1). Lineage (GTDB taxonomy): Bacteria > Pseudomonadota > Gammaproteobacteria > Burkholderiales > Burkholderiaceae_C > Rhizobacter. Next base: position 19,204 of record NZ_JANOCG010000332.1, on the reverse strand, counting down.
GTTTTTGGCAGCACCGAACGCGTGGCAGAAATGGGCGCTCTGAGTCGGTTGGGCGCGCTCTTCACCGTCATTGGTGCCGTGTCGTCAGCGCTGGTCCTGCCCTATTTCGCCAGGCAAGACGGACGGTCGGAGCTTGCATCGGGCTTTGTCAGCATCAACCTCTTCTATGCGGCTGTTCTGGCGTCACTTGTCATCCTCGCCATCGCGATACCCGAGCCGATTTTGTGGGTCCTGGGCAGTGGCTATGGCGGGCTCCATTCAGAACTTGTCTGGATGGTCGTCGCATCCACCTTTGCTGCGTGGGGTGGAACGATCTACAGCGTGGGGTGCGCGCGCGGCTGGGTTCTGCCGGTCTGGCTGACGGTTTCGACCGGTGTGCTGGCCACGGTCGCAGCGGCCAGTGCGGTAGACGTTTCCACCGTGCGGGGCAGTTTCATGATCAACACCGCCAACGGACTCGTCGGCACGGTGGTGGCCGTCGGTTATTTCGCTTGGCGATTGCGTGGCCATGCGCGCCAGCAAGCGACCACACCGTGAAGCAAGGTAGTGCATGAACATCGTGCTTTACACCCACCCTGCGTTCCTGGGCTCGCACAGCCAGGCGCACTTTGCGCGCATGCTGCTCGATGAGTACCGTGCTCGCGGCCACCAGGTCGCATTGAGACAACCTGAAGCCATCCTTCACCGGCTCGTGCCGAAGGGCAAGCTTTCGAAGTGGGCTGGCTACATCGACCAGTACGTGCTGTACCCGTGGAAGATGCGGGCCGCCATGTGCGGCGATCCGCCCGGCACGCTGTATGTATTTTGTGACCAGGCACTCGGGCCGTTGATTCCGCAGGCGGCGCACCGGCCTCATGTCGTGCATTGCCACGATCTGCTCGCGCTGCGATCAGCGCTGGGTGACATCCCGGAGAACCCGACCTCAGCCACCGGGCGTATTTACCAGCGCTACATCCGGCGCGGCTTCAGGCGCGCGCGGCACTTCATTTCGATCTCGCAGAAGTCGCGCCTTGATCTGCACCACTTTGGCGGGGTGAAGCCCATGACCTCCGAGGTGGTCTACAACGGTTTGAACTACCCCTACCGATTGTTGGCACCGCAAGATGCTCGGCGCTTGCTCTGCCTGGCAGGCCTTCCAGCCGAAGAGGGTGGATGTGTGCTGCACATTGGCGCAGGGCAGTGGTACAAAAATGGCGTCGGTGTGGTGAGCCTGTACGCGAGCTACGTTCGCGCGGCATTGCGCGACGGTGTGGCACCGCTGCCGTTGTGGATGCTCAGCCCGCCGCCAGGTGCGGCGATGAAGGCTGCGTTGGCGGATGTTCCACCACCGGGCGAAGTGCGCTTCTTCAGTGGGCTCGACAACGAGACGGTCGAGGCCTTGTACTCCTACGCTGCGGTGCTGCTGTTTCCGAGCCTCGCCGAAGGGTTTGGCTGGCCCATCGTCGAGGCGATGGCCTGTGGCTGCCCAGTCATCACCACCGGCGATGCCCCCATGACCGAGGTTGGCGGCGAGGCTGCCGTCTATTTGCCGCGACTGGCTCGCCCTGAAGAGCTGGGTGCTTGGGCAGAGGCTGGCGCGCAGGTGCTGGCGACCGTGCTGGGTCGTACGCCGGCCGAACGCGAGCGCGTCTGCCTGGCTGGGCGGGCGTGGGCTGGCCGCTTCTCGACCGAGTCGGCGATCAACGACTACCTGTCCGTCTACGAGCGTGTCCTCGCGCTCGAAGCGTTGTACCCATTCAACCCCAATCAGATGGCGCCAAGCTCATGAAAAAACTACCACCCACTTCACGCCTCTCAAACCACCGCGGCGAGCCGTCGCGTCGTGCCGCCATGCAGCGGCTCGTGGCGCTGATGGCCGTGCCGACATCTGCCACCTTGATCGGGGCGTGCGGTGGTGGCGGCGAGAGCGCGCCAGCCCCGACCCCGCCCATGCCGCCCCCTGTGCCACCTGTCCCTCCACCGCCCACGTCATCGGCCCTGGAACGCGTGAAGGCAGCGCTGCTGCGTGTGCCACTGGGGTTCAGCGGCACACCCCTCACCATCACCCAAGGTTCGGCCAACTCGGTCGCTTCGTCGTTTGGTAGTGATGTGCGGGTCTACCCGCCGCTCGGCTCGCTCGACCAGAGCCTGGCAACCATTCCCCAGGTCTGGGGGCACCGACGAGATCTCTGGACCGCGCGCGGTGGTGCAGTGATCGCCAGCCGCGTGGTGCATCCAGTGCAGCGCCAACACCCGGCCGAGACTCAAGGCAGCGATGGTGTGTGCGGGTTGCATTTCGAGTTCGACGGGTCGGCGTTCGAGGTTCTCGTCGCCGGCATCGGCGCGAACTTCACACTGCTGATCGATGGGCAGTACGCGGCATCGCGAGTGATCCGGACCACCCTCAGCCCAAACGACCCCGGTGCATCGTTTGTCACGAATACGTTTGTGCGCTTCGATCTCGGCACGCGGGCACCACGCCGCATTTCGCTCTATGCGTTGAGCACGCAAGGGCCCTGCGCAATTGCAACCGGCCCCAACGACAGCTTGCAACCTTGGGACCGCTCCGGTGAAGCCTCTTTCGCGACCATGGCCGATTCCTACGGTGGCGGCAGCGGGCCAAAGTGGATTGGCGGGCCCTTCTGGGAGGCCGCCGCATTGCTCGGCATGCCGCACCCCGACCTCGATCACATCGGTGGAACCGGCTATGCCCGCAATGGCGGATCAGACCACGCAAGGCTGGCCGGCAACGCGTTTTTGGCGCGGCTTGCGACCAATGTCAACGCGCGCCCCGACCTCTTCCTCACCGCCGGCGGCATCAATGACAACAATTCGGTCGCCATGTTTCCCTATGCCAGCGCAGCCGACGCACGCGCCGGCTTCGTTGCCGAGGTGAACGCGTATTACACCGAGTTGCGGGCGCGTTTGCCGGATTCGATACTGGTGGCCGTGGGGCCGTGGACACCCCGGCAGTCCATCCCCACGGACCCGATCGCGTTGTCCAAGTCAGAGACCATCAAGGCAGCGCTGCAGGCGGTCGGCGGTCTTTGGGTGTTCCTCGACAACCTCCATGGCGGCTGGGTCACCAGTGCGGGTGCCAGCGCTCCGGCCGACAGCCCCTGGCAAACCGGCACCGGCACCGTCGCAGCGCCGAGAGGTGATGGCAACGGCGACATGTACGTTTCGCGCGACGGCACGCATCCCAATGAAGCGGGTTGCCTGTACCTTGGAACGCGCTTGGCCACCGACCTTCGAGCCGCTCTGTTGACCCTGTAGGCCATCGCTTTCACTCACGCGACAGCACATGCAGGGAACCAAGCCCATTCAGTCGGGAGGAGAAGCTTCCATGCCCAGCGCATCGGTGGCTTCTGCCGGGGTGGTGTTGCCCGTTGCGACTGAGGCCGACACCTTCAATCGGCTTGCCACGGTCCGACTGCCGTTGATTGCCCTGGTCGTTTTCTATCACAACCAATCCGGCGGAAACTTCATCGAGAGACTTCAAGGCGCACCGACGCTGCAGTTCATCGTCGACCTCCTCGCCAATGGCTTGGGTGGGATCCGGGTTCCGGTGTTCTTTCTGATTGCCGGGTATGTACTTTTCAGAAACTTCGCACCAGGAACCGGCTGGTTCGTGAACAAGATCGGGTCGCGTACCCGCAGCGTGTTGCTGCCTTTGATCTTGTGGACATCGCTCTGCATGGGAGCGATTGCCTTGGCACAACAGCTGCCTTTTCTGGCCAGGTTTTTTGTCGGCACGAGCGTGTGGAGTGAGCCGGTGATCGAGTTCTCGCTACTGCAGTTCTTCTGGCTCACCTTCGGCGACATCTCCCAGCTGTACCTCTACCACCTCTGGTTCTTGCGGGATCTTTTCATTCTGGTGCTGCTGACGCCGCTGATCTATGCGGCGATCCGCATTTCGAGGGGGTGGGTCACCTTCCCGATGCTCGTCGGCTGGACCATCGGCATCCAGAATGGCGTGATTTCGAACGACGCCTTGTTTTTTTTCGTCGCCGGGGCCCATCTTTCCCTCATTGGCAAGTCGATCTTCCTCGCCGATCGAGCGGGCTGGATTTGCATTCTGGGCTGGATCGCGCTCAGGGCATTCGAGGTGAACGTCCACCCCCTCGGTCAGGCGTTGTGGGTGCTGTGCGGCATCGTGGCCACGCTGTATCTCAGCGGCAGGCTTTGCAGCTTTCCATGGGCGTTCAGATTCTTGAGGCAGGTGTCGCGGTACAGCTTCTTTGTGTTCGTCGCGCACGAGCCCTTGCTGACCGCTGTGCGACGTGTCTACTTTGCCTTCATCGCTCCGGCCACCCCGGGGGCAACCTTTGCCGCGTATTTCTTGATCGTTGCCCTCACGATCGTTGCGCTGGTGGCGACCTACCGCGCGGCGGAGTACGCCTGCCCGCGGTTGCTCGATGTGATGACGGGCGGCCGGGCCTGACATTCTTTTGGAGACTCTTCACATGAAACTTGAGGAAAGGGCAAACGCGGGCTTGCACCCGCACATCGTTGCCCAGATCGAAGACATCCATGCGGCAAAAAACTGCAAGATCGTCGACGTCGGGTGCGGCAGCGGGGCGATGCTGGACAGGCTGGCCGAGCGCGGCTACACCAACCTTTGGGGTTTGGACATCGCGCCACCTCCCACGGGTCGCCCTGGCATCACCTTCGTCGAGTGCGACCTCGACGCCTGTGTCACGCCGCTCGAAGACGAATCGGTCGACCTTGCCGTGAGCGTCGAGGTGTTCGAACATGTCGAGAACATCGGCTCCTTGCTGGCCGAACTGTCCCGAATCCTTTCGCCAGGGGGCAAGATTCTCGCCACCACACCCAACGTGCATTCGGTGGAAGCCCGATTGCGCTACCTGCTGCTGGGTCGGCTGAAGCAGTTCGACGCCATTGGTGACCCCACCCACATCCTCCCCATCTTTCATGTTCCGTTCGAGCGAACCCTTCGCCGGCATGGGTTCGAGATTGAGCGCTCATGGGGGTTTCCTCTTGACGGATCAAGCCCCACCTCCCGCGGCGGTTTGCGCCTCGCCGCAGGGGCCTTGCGCGCAGTGGGGGTCAAGGGCTCACCCGACGGAGACCAGTTGTGCCTGGTCATCCGAAAGAGTGCGGATCGCAGAGGCGGCGATGCGAGTACCAAACGCGCATCGCTGACCTCGCACTACGGTTGACGTCCCATGGCATCCCCGCCGATCCTGGCCGAGGTGTCCGGTGCCAGCAGCGCGCGGTAGAGCGCTTCCAGACGATCAACCGCACTTTCCCAACTGAGGGCCTGCACGCGCGCGTGCCCGGCGCGGGCGATGGATTGGCGGTGCGCCTCGTCGTTCAGCAAAGAGAGCAAGGTTTGCGCAACCCCGGCTGAGGTTCGCTTTTCGATCAGCGCAAATTCACCCTCGGCCAGGCCGGCAGCAAAACCCGTTCGGGTGGCCGCCAGCGCCACCCCGCACGACATCGATTCGGCCGCGACGAGCCCGAAACTTTCAAAAAAGCTTGGCACCACCAACACCGCCATGCGGTGGTATAGGCTCGCGACCTCATCGCGTGGGCAGAACGCCACGGTCTCAATGCGTGACTCACCTGGAAACTGCGCGGCGATGTCTGCCTGACCCTGCTTGCCGATGCCGACCAACAGGAAGCGGGTGGCGGGGGCATGCCTGAGCACATGCCGGATGACGTCGGGCAGCAGTTCGCTCCCCTTGTTTTCCAGCCACGCGCCCACGAACCCGACCACCGGCTCGCGCTCGAACGTCGGAGATTGTCCGAGCCAGCTTGGCTCGAGGGCGTTTTCCATCACCAGCAGCCGAGAGTCGGGCTGGTAGGCGCGCTCACGCGCGAATCGTGCATCGAAATGACTGACCACCGTCAGGGCCGCACAGTCGCGGAAGGCGATCTCTGGAAGATTGCCGATGAAACGTTTGATCCAGCCCCGCGGCCCGGCGCGTTCGCCGCCGAGAAGCTTGCGCCAATGTGTCTCCAGCCCGTTCGAACGTGACACCGCAATGGGCTTGTCTTTTCTCAAGAAGCGCAAAGTGAGCAGCGCGAGCCAGCCCTCGGCGCCCCAAAGCTCGAGGATGTCGTACGAGGACCGGCGCGTGTGTTGATGTGTCGCGTAGGCGTAGCCCAGCAAGCGACGAATCCGGGTCAGGCGCCTCATGTTTTGCCACGGAGTGAAGTGCTCGATGCCATAGGCCTGGACCTCGTGGCCGCGCTCACGCATGCGCTGCGCGTAGCCTGAAATCACGTAACCCGAACCCTGGTTTGGATCGAGCGGACAGTTGCTGATGACGAGAATTCGCATGGCCTTGTGGGTTGGAGATCAGTGTTCTGCCATGGCGGCGGCTGGCATGGACGTCGTCGTGCGAAGGCCGCAGGCGAGGGACAACAACTCGCGTGCCTGGCCGCTCAGGCGATGGTTGGCGTACCAGCGCGCCGCGTTCGCTGCGGTGGTGTCGACGTTGGGGTGGGCGGATGGGCTGCGGGCCACGGCGGGCAGCGCCAGGTATTGGCTGCCGGCGACCAGGCCGTCGGTGTCGGGGCCGGGCTGGCAGGTGTCGAGAATCACGCATCCATGCGCCGCATAGGCCGCGAACACACCCGATTTGCCGAGGAATTCAGCAGGGTAGTCGAGCAGTCCGAAACGCGATTCCTGAAGCAGTTGTCCCAGCTCCGCAGCCTCGAGCCGGCCGGCGTGTCGGCAGGGCATGGTGATTGGCCCCGGAGTCGAGGCGGGCCCGCTGCCGACCTCGACAAGCTCTTCCACGCCAAGCTGTTGAAGCGCAGCTTCATGGCCTGCCAGGCCATCCAATGCGCGTTGGCGCGTCGACGTCGATCCAAACACCACGGCGCGGGCCTGCCGCTGTCCTGGGGCTGGTACAGCTTCGGGCTCACCGATGTTGGAAAACACGGGCCGCACGTGAATCGGTGTCGTTGACCCGACTGTGCCGCGAAGCCAGCGGGCGTGTTGTTGCGTGTTGGTCCATAGCGCGTCTGCGTGGCGGGCCAGGCGTCTGGCGATCTGCGCTTGCCATGGCGACAGCCAGAACGCCGATTTCCACACCGGCCCTGCAGCAAACAGCTCGTGAAACACCACCACCAGGCGCAGCCCTTGGCGGTGTTGCAAACGCAACGCCGCTATTTCGGCGAGCAACCAGAAGCACAAGCCTCGCTTTGCGTAGCCGTAGCCCGAAAAATGCAGCACCACGCAGCAGGGGCCCGCCGCGTGACCGACACAGTTGCTCACACGATCAGCCAGCGAACGTTGTCTCGCAAGCTCGTTCGACAGCGCAATGACGTGTGAGGCCACGCCCATCCTTTCCCACTCACCCTTCAAACAAAGCAGGTAGTCGAGCACGCCACCCTGGCCCGGCGGTACCACCTGGATCAGTGCGGAATGGGCGTCAGTTTGCATGTGCTGGGGTCGGGGGGAGCACCCCGAACTGCGCGGCGACTGCAGACGAGTGGGCCACCTGGCAAGCTTCGTTCAGGTGGTAGAGCGTGTCGAAGAAACATTCGAGCGCGTAGCGGGATCGGTTGGGCAGCACCAGAAAGCGCTGCCCGTGGGCCTCGTAGAGCTGGCGCAGGCGCTCGACGTCGGCTGGCTCGATCACGACCGAATTGGGCACCGTTGGCAGGCCGCCAACGACCACGATGCCGTCTCGCTTGGCTTGTTGCAAAAAGCCTTCAATCACGCGGATGGCGTCTGAGGTCGCGGGCACCTGGGCGGTATCGGCCGTGATGCTGCGCAGGAAGACGGCGTAGGCCTGGCCAGCCTGCGCCGTGTGCCCGCTTTCGTCACCTTGCGGTGTGAGGCTGTCGGTGCTGCTGCGGCGGCGAAAGCCGCGGCGATCGAGCGCCATCTCGGCCAGGCCGTGGATGAGGAACGGCAGGTCGAACGAACCGTAGGCGGCGGTGATGCGGGGTGCGCCGAGCGAGAGCAGGTACTCGCGCTGGCTGTGCACCATCAGGGCGTTTTGCAGCCCGCCATGCATCTCGGCCTTTGTGAAACGGTACTGGCCGTATTCGAGCGGCATGTAGACGATGTCTCCGCGCTGCAGCAGCGGCCGCCATTGGTCGAGCAGGAAGTCGAGCCCGATGCCCACGCCGATGGAGGCGTTGACGCAGGGCTTGTTGAGCGTGGCCGTCAGCACCTCGCAGCGGTGGCTGAAGCGGCCGTTGCTGCCGGCGAGCACCACGATTTTGGGCGAAGCAAGCTGCCGCGCATAGGCGAGCTTGTAGTCGAGGTTTTTCTGGATCTCGCCCACCACCAGGGGCCGGTGCACGACCGAGAACACCGCCACGAACAAGGCGATCGACAAGCTGACGAGACCGGCGAGCGCGAGCAGCTTCTTCACGATGCGCCGGCCTCAGAACTGGAAGTAGAGAAATTCCGACGCCTGCCCATACAGCACCCGCTGCAAGGCGAGCGCCGCACACGGCAACACGAGCAGGTAGCGCCAGCGTGGGCTCAGTTGCGGCAGGTTGGGCGCGGCGACCACGATGGCCAGGCCGAGGCCGATCATCAGCGCCATCTCCACGCAGCCCATCACCGTGCCATCGGCCAGGTAGGCGACCTTGCCCGCGCCGTCGGCGATGTGGCCGAGCGCGGGCACGAGGGCAATGATCTGGTCGGGCAACACGGCGCCGTGTTGTCCCGCCATGCCGCGCAGCAGGGTGAGCGCGGTGGGCAGGTCGGCCGCACGAAAGAACACCCAGGCGACCACCACCGCGAGAAAGGTGGCCAGCCATGAGATCGGCGCGCTGATGCGCGCGGTGATCGGGTGAGGGTGGGCCAGGCCGAGCCGCTCGACCAAGCGCCGCCAGGCATGAAACACAACCAGGTAGAGACCATGCAAGCCGCCCCAGATGACGAAGGTCCAGCCGGCGCCGTGCCACAGGCCGCCGAGCAGCATGGTCACCATCAGGTTGACCTGTTGCCGGGCCAGGCCCCGGCGGTTGCCGCCGAGCGGGATGTAGAGGTAGTCGCGCAGGAAGCGCGACAGCGTCATGTGCCAGCGCCGCCAGAACTCGGCGATGTTGCGCGCCTTGTAGGGCGAGTCGAAGTTCATCGGCAACTGCACGCCGATCATCAGCGCCAGGCCGATCGCCATGTCGGAGTAGCCCGAGAAGTCGAAGTAGATCTGCAAGGTGTACGACAGCGCCGCGCCCCAGCTCTCGAACAGGCTCACCGCTTGCGTTTGTGCGGCGGCGAACGCCGGCCGGGCATAGCCGCCAAACGAGTCGGCCAGCACGGTTTTCTTGAACAGGCCCAGGATGAAGATCACGCCCCCATCGGCGAGCCGTTCTGCGCTGAAGCGGAAGATGTCGGGCCGCGCGAACTGCGGCATCATTTCCTTGTGATGCAGGATCGGGCCGGCCACCAGGTGCGGGAAGTAGGTGACGAACAAGCCGTAGCGCACGGGGTCGAAATCAACGGCCTTGCGCTGGTGCACATCAACCAGAAAGGCGATCTGCGTGAAGGTGAAAAACGAGATGCCCAGCGGCAGCTCGGCGGCCTCGAATCGGTAGGCCGAGCCGGCCAGCCACGCCGCACTGTCGACCAGGAAAGCGGCGTACTTGAAGTACACCAGCAGAGCGATGTTGATGGTGATGGCCGCGATGAGCAGGCTGCGGCCCGACCACTTCGAGAGCCAGCCGGTGTGTTGCCCGAGGGCCTTGGCGGCGATCTCCCGCCCGGCCACGAAGTTGAAGGCAATCGATGCCAGCATCAGCGGCAACCACTGCGGGTTCCACCAGCCATAAAAGAACAGCGAGGCGAGCGTCAGCCAGGCCAGCGCCCACTGCGTGCTCCACCTGGCCAGCAGGAAGAAGCCGAGCAGTGTCAGCGGCAGGTAGCCGAAGATGAACTCAGGGGAGTTGAAGAGCATGCGCGTCGGGCCGCCCGGGCCCGTGTGCAAGTGGTTCGGAGCGCGCGTGCGTCAGCGTCTTGTGGTGGTCCTGATGCTGCCGGCCGTGCCGAGGTCGTAAGAGAACACCCGCGCGCTCTGCTCCTCGTAGCTGCCGGCCACCGAGCGGGTGGCAAAGCCCGCACCGAACGAGCCGGGGCCGCCTGCAGCGTTGGCGAACACGTAGTTGTCGCCGTACTCGGCCGTGCCGGGCAGCGTGCCCAACTCGCGGCGGTTGCCGGTCAGGCTGTCGTAGCTCACGAGTGTGGCCCCACTGAAAGCGCGCGTGCCAAACCCCTGCGCGTAGATGAAGCGGGTTCGGCTCTCGCTGGCGTTGAAGTTCTCGGTGCTGGCTTCGGCCACGCCCATCGGGAAGCCGCCTGCAGCCGAGTGCAACAGCACGTTGTTCTCGTCGACGATGTCGATGCTGTGGCTCACGTTCGGGCTGCCCACGCCGGTGACGAGCCACCGCTGGTGCCTGCCGTTGGCGCCGGTCTGCACCGAGGGTTTGGTGGTGATGGGGTAGGTGGTGTCGAAGCGCAGGCCGCCGGCCTTGTTGAGGGCCACGAGTTGGTTGCCTGTCTGCAAGAACACGGTCAGGTACAACACCTCGGTGCCCATGCTGGCCACACTGATGAGACCGGTGCCCGCGGCGATCTGCGTCGCGCTGGGGTTTGTTCGTGTGATTCGCAGCACGCGCAGGGGCGAACTGAAGGTGTTGGTGCGACGGCCGTCGTAGACATAGAAGGCGGTGGCATCGAACCCGATCAACTGCCAGCTGGCGCCTGACGTGAGTGTGGCGTCGAGGGGCACCTCGGTGACGGTGTTGCCGCTGCCGAAGTTGAAGACGCTCAGCCGTGTGCCGTCTTCGACCAGGGCCGACTCGAAGGTGCTGGCCACCACACGCGTGACCGCGGGTGTGCCAGTCGCCCGGGTCGTGATCATGTTGTTGCCCGGCGCGGCGTTCCAGAGTTCGACGTGGCGAGGGTAGATCCAACCCCGCGGGGCGAGCGTCACCGGGTCGCGCGCCACCTCCAGGGGCCAGTCTCCGGCGATGACGCTGTAGCCGATGGTCGTGCCGCTGGACAGCCGCACTTCGGCCCGCCCGTCGTCGTTGATCCTGGTGACGGGGTGATCGCCGCAGTAGCCGTCAGCGCCGGCCGTCGACACGATGAATCGTGAGTTGTCTGGCGTTGCATGGTCGTTGGCGCCCAGTACGAAGCGGCAAGCCGAATTGGTGTTCGAACGTTTCACCTGCGAGGCGGGCGACGACCCGTTGGCCTGCATGGGCACGCTGCGCACATCGCCCCCAAAGATGTAGAGCAGCGCGTGCGGCTGGATGTCGCTCGCGTTGCGCTGCGCAGCGGTCACCGTTCCGCGCAGCACCAGTCGCGTGTCGCTGATGGCTTCACTGGCGACCTCGACCACGTATTCGTTGTCGGGCAGGCTGGGGTGCACGAGCGAGAGGCCGTGCTTCAACGCGCTGGTGGAGCCGGAGGCTTTCAGGGTCCAGCCGTAGGCGCCCGATGTGGGGTTGGCCAGCGGCGCCGGGGTGGGCGTGTCGCCGTCGTCGCCGCCGCCGCAGGCCGAGAGGGCAGTGAGCAAGGCAAGCAGGGCCGGCAGGGTGATGGCATGGTGTTGTTTCATGGGCATGGATCGGGCTTCAGGGAGAGGGGGTCGACGGGCGGCCGGCTGCGAGCTGCTGTTGCGCGAGATGGCGCAACACGCGCGGCACGTAGGCGGCGGTGTCGGCGAACGGCGGCCTGTTGTTGTGGTGGCGAAGCACGTTGGCTGCACCGGCGTTGTAGGCGGCGAGTGCCAGCGAGATGTTCTGGTTGAACTGGTCGAGCAGGCTGCGCAGGTGGCGCGCGCCGGCGTGGATGTTTTGACCCGGGTCGAACGGGTCGGTCACGCCGTAGCCGCGTGCGGTGGCGGGCATCAGCTGCATCAGGCCTTGCGCACCGCGCGGTGACACGGCGCGCACGGCGTAGCCCGATTCGGCGGCGATCACGGCGTGCAGCAGTTCGGGTGCGAGGCGGTGTGCCTGGGCGGCGGTGCGCACGATCTCGGCGAAGCGGGCATCGCGGGGTGCTGGGGTGTGCCGCTGTGCAGGGAGTTGATCTGTCGCCGCCTTGTCGGTTGCCAGCACCAGGCTGGCGTCGCGGCCTTGGGCGTCGTCGGTCAGGTGAAGGGCGCCGCTGTCGTCTTCAACAAGGTAGATGCCAGCCCGCGGTGACGCCAGGCTGCCCGTGTGCAGCGCCAGGGCGACGCAGCACGGCAGCAGCAGGCGGGTGGCGCTGAATCGGGTGGAGCCGGCAAATGTCGGAAGCATGTCAACCTTGATCGACCTCGGAGGGGCCGGGCGAAGGTAGCAGCGGCATGTGACAGCCGTATCACACCGAGCCCTGGCTACGCCGGGCCGGGCGCGCGCGTTGGAACCCGGCGCTTTTGCGGCTTTCTGCACATTGGGTGCTGACTGCCTCGGCGTGCGATGGCGGGCCTGTCACACGGCGTCGCGAGCATGGCTGCCTGACCTCACTCGAAGGAAGATCCCGTGGATGCCGTCATCCTCACTCAATACCGCCGCGTGCTCGCCGAGCTGGCCTGCCGCATGTCGCACCCCGGCAGCTGGGCCGGCATTCCGCGGCTTCTGGATCAGCTTGACCGCTTGCGACGCGAGCACGAGCGCCGCTCGGAGACGGCCGCGGCGGGCTGAGCGCCTGCGCCCTCAGCGGCTGGGCGGATCGACCTTGGCCAACTTCTCGAGCGCGCGCTTGGCGCGCGAGCGCACGTCGGCCATGCGCGCTGCGAGGCAGCCGAGCGCGAACCACGCAGCCGGGTCGGTGGCCACGAGCGCCTGGTAGCTCGCCCTTGCGACGAACAGGTCGTTGAGCTCGCCCATGCGGTCCTGGACGGAGGCCAGCGGCTTCAGGTAGCGCTCGAGGCTTCGCCGGCGCAACACCGGCGCGAAGAACTCGACCGCGTAGCGCTGGCGCTTGATGCGTTTGCGCAAGGCATGCAGCCGGGTGTCGTCGAGTTCGTCGAAGGCATTCCAATCGGCCACGATGCGGCGATGCCATCGGCGCAGCCGCCGTTCTGCCTTGCGATGGAAGCTGCGCGCGTCGTCGTCGGCCTCTTCTGAGTCTGCCGTGTCGGGCTCCATGGCGGCTGGCGCGTCGGCCCGTGCCGGCGGTTCGGCCAAGGCCGTTCGCCAGGCGATCCAGGCCAGCAGCAGGCCTTGTGTCTCGCCCGCCCGCAGGGCTTGTGACGGGTCGGGGCCGGGACCGCTTGCGGGCACGGCCAGTGGCGGTGCGCCGATCTCGGTGAGCAGGGCCGTGACGCCGCTGTCGAGCACGTCTCGGTCTCGCGACTGGCCGAGCGTGGCAAACAGGGCGCGCAGCCCATCGACGAGGTGAGCCGGCGGCGAAGCCGCCAGCCCCGCGAAGCTGCGCAGCGCGCTGCGCAAGCGTCGAATGCCCACCCGAAGCTGGTGCACGTGCTCCACGCGCCCTGCGGGGTCGCCTTCGATCAGCCCGATCGCGTTGTGCGTGATGTGAGCGAGGCATTCGTCCAACACGGTGCCGAAGGCCTCGGTCGCGGTGACTTCGTCGGGATAGTCCGGCCGGCTCGACTTGCGCACCGGCGGGTACGCCGACCCTTGTGCCAACCGGTCGCCTCGCGCGGCCTTGCTGCGCGGGTCATGGATCAGGCCGAAGCGTTTGCGCCAGCGTTCGGCCAACGCCAGCATCGCCGTGGCCGACCCCGAGACCAGCTCGAACTCGATTTCCCGGATGCGCTGGCTGGCCCCTTGCGACAACAGCCGCCCTTCGTCGAACGCCACCTCGACCACCGCCCCGCGCGTACGAAGCTTGCGGCTGGTGCGCCGCACCTCGGTCTGGAAACGTGTGCCGAGCTCGGCACCTGCGGCATGGGCTTCATCCAGGATGGCGATCAGCTTGTCGCCCACGCCAGTGCCGGCATGCGCTGCGGCATCGTGGCTCGCATCGGGGCGGGCGACCTCGTGTTCGAACCGCTCCAGCGCGTGGGCGCCGGCGGACTTCAATGTCTGCACCCAGCGCCGCCCTTCCCGTCGCAAGCGCCAGGCCATGCCCGACTTGGCGAGCCGCCGGTCGCTGGTGTCGAGGTACATCGCGGCCAGCGACATGCGCTGCGGTGGGGTTGAACCTCGCGCCATTTCGGCCAGCAACGCTGCTCGCGCCGCTGCAGGGACGAGAAATTTCAGCTCGATCTCGGTCTGTTTCTTCACGGTGCGCATCGGGGAGTGAGAGGCCGGCCGCATTGGCATGCAGGCCCGCCCAAGGCGACGACGATACCCAATCGACCCGGCGACGGTGCGCGCGGCGTCATTGCCCTTACCCGAAAGAGCCGGTGCAGGGCGTGCACGATTCAACGTCTTGTCATGTTGCTGCGCCATCGTCATGCCTTTGGCGGTCTGCGCGTGCCGAGGGGGTGCGCCTGGTGTCCGCCGTTGCACAGGGGCACCCCATGTCAGTTCGTCACTCCTTGATCGCCGTGTTGGCCGGCCTGGCCGCTTGTTCGAGCGCCGCACTCGCCGTTGAAACCGCCTGGAACCCGCTCGACGCCGACACGCGGGCGCCAGGTGTGGAACGGGTCGATCGCCACGACCGGGGTGACCACCACCACCATGACCGTCACCGCAAGCCCTTCAGCGTGAAGATCATCGGCTTCAACGACTACCACGGCAACCTGCTGTCGCCGGGCACCTTTGGCGCAAACACCTCGGTGCCGGCCGCGCAGCGCCCGGCGGTCGGCGGTGCCGACTACCTGGCCGGCTACGTGACCGCGCTGAAGAAGCAGAACCCGCTCAACGTGGTGGTCGGTGCGGGCGACTTCATCGGCGCATCGCCGCTGGTGTCGGCGCTGTTCTTCGACGAGCCGGCGGTCGAGACGCTGAACAAGATCGGCCTCGAATTCAACGCCGTGGGCAACCACGAGTTCGACAAGGGCTCGGCCGAGTTGAAGCGCCTGCAACGCGGGGGCTGCAAGCTCACCAACGGCGTGCAAGACCCCAACAGCTGCCAGGGCCTGGGCTCGAAGAAGCCGGGCCGCTTCGACGGTGCCGACTTCCAGTGGCTGTCGGCCAACGTGGTCGAAACCGCCACCGGCCGCACCCTGCTGCCGGCCTACGGCATCAAGAAGTTCAACGGCGTGCGCGTGGCCTTCATCGGCATGACGCTCAAGGGCACGCCCAACATCGTCACGCCCAGCGGCGTGGCGGGGCTGCAATTCCGTGACGAGGCCGACACCGTCAACGCACTGGTGCCGCGCCTGCGCGCACGTGGCATCGAAGCGATCGTGGTGCTGGTGCACCAGGGTGGCTTCCAGAGTGCGGGCCTGTCCGACATCAACGGCTGCGACGGCAACCTCGCCGGCTCCGACCTCGCCAGCGTGGTGAGCCGGCTCGATAACGCCGTCGACCTGGTGGTCAGCGGCCACACCCATGCGGCCTACAACTGCTCGGCCAACACCGTCGACGTCAGGGCCGACGCCAGCACGGGCGGCACCACGGTGACGCCGCGCGTCGCCGGCCTGCCCAACATCAGCGGCCGCCTGGTGCCGGTGACGAGCGCGAGCGCCTTCGGCCGCGTGCTGACCGACATCGACGTGACCATCGACCCGCGCACCCGCGACATCACCGCCGTGTTGCCGACCAACCGTCTGGTCGATCGCACCAACCCCGCCGTGACGCCGAGCGCCGAAGTGGCCGCCATCATGACCGGCTACAACAACCTGGTCTCGCCGATTGCCGGCCAGGTGATCGGCTCCATCACCACCGACTTGCCCAACACCGCCATCGACGCCGCCTGCAACATGCCCGCCGGTGACCTGATTGCCGATGCGCAACTCGCCGCCACGGCACCCGCCGACTTCGGCGGTGCGCAGATCGCCTTCATGAACCGTGGCGGCGTGCGCAGCCCCGGCTTCAACTTTGTGAGCAGTGCGGCCGGCGAAGGCAACGGCAACATCACCTACGGCGAGGCCTTCACCGTGCAGCCCTTCGGCAACAGCCTGGTGACCATGACGCTCACCGCGCAAGACCTGAAGAACGTGCTCGAACAGCAATTCGCCGGCTGCCGTGGGCAGGGTGCAGCGACCACGCGCATCATGGTTCCGTCGGCCGGCTTGCGCTACACCTGGGACGGCGCCCAGGCTTGCGATGCACGCATCCGCAACCTCTCGCTCACGCTCGGCGGTGTCACCGAAAGCATCGTCGACGCCAGCGGCGCGGTGCTCAACCCGACCCGCACCTACCGCGTGACGGTCAACAACTTCATGGCCACGGGCGGTGACGGTTACGGCACCTTCCTGAACGGCACCAACCTGCTCGGCGGCGCGCAAGACATCGACGCGCTGACCGCCTACCTGGCCGCGTTCAAGGCTCCGCTGCCGGCCTACAACCCCGCCGACCCGTCGCTGGCCAAGCCGCGCATCTCGCGCGTGGGTGGCACCAGCTGCCCGGGTGGGGCGAACGTCAACCCATGACCGTGCGACACGTGCTCGCGTTCGCGCTGCTGGTCAGCGCGGTGAGCACCGTGTTTGCGCACGAGGTGCAGGGCGCCAAGCTGCAGGCCACGCCACCCGCGCTGCCAGCCTTGCTGGCGCGTGCCGAAGCGGCGCTGAAAGCAGGCGACTCCCACACCGCGCGCGACGCCTTCGAGCAGGCGGCCGCGCTGCGGCACGCGGCCGACATCGAGATCGGCTGGGTGCGTGCGCAGATGCTGGCCGGCGAGTACCGCCGCGCGCTGGCGTTTGCGGCCCACATCGCGGGTGCCCACCCGCATGAAGGGCAGGGCGCGGCGCTGTATGCGTGGCTGCTGTTCCTCGGCGGGCAAGAGGCCGTGGCGCGCGACGCACTGGCCCGCGCGGAGTTTCTGCTGCCCGGTGATGCGCTGCTCGCGAGTGTGAAAGCGCGGCTCGCCACCGCGAGCGCCGCGCCGCCCGATTCATCGTTCTTTGCACCGCAGCCGCTCGGCGACAGCGTGCCGGCCCAGGCGCGCTTGGCCGGTAACGCGATCCTGCTGCCCGATGCGCGCCATGCCATCGTGCCGCTGGCCCTGCTGGAAGGGGGCGGCGCGCTGTGGTTGCGCAATGGCCTCGGGCGCACCGTGCGCGCGGAGCTGCTGCGCAGCGATGCAGCGAGCGGCCTGGCCGTGCTGCAACTGGCCACGCCGCTCGACGCGCCGGCCACGCTCGCCCTCGCGCCGCGTGAGCCGTTTCCGGGCAGCCCCGGCCTGGTGGTGGGCTATCACGCCGAGGCCCACGCACTGCCCGCCTGGCCCAAGATCAGCAGCGGTTTCCTCGGCGGGCTGATGCCCGATGGCACCCAACGCCGCCTGGGCATCGACGTGCCGGCGGGCAGCGCCGGCTCGCCGGTGTTCGACGCTGCAGGGCGGCTCGCCGGCATCGTGCTGCCAGCGGGCACCTCAGGCCAGCCCGGGCTCGGCCGCGTGGCGTCGCTCAGCGCCGTGGCCGGGGTGGAGTGGCCTGCACCCACCCCATCGGCCACGCCGGCCTTGCCCCTGGACCAGGTGTACGAGCGGGCGCTGCGCAGCAGCTTGCAGCTGATTCGCGCCGACTGACTGCGCCCGCGCCGACTCAGAAGGCCAGGTTCAGCGACAGCCTGAACGAACGCGACTCCATCGGGTGGAAGTGGACGTCGTCTGTACCCTCTGGCGGATCCTCACCAAACAGGCGCGAGGTGTAGTAGTAGTCGATGGCCGACGCCTTGCGGTTGGTCAGGTTGAAGCCTTCCAGCTCCACGCGAACCTTCGGGCTCAGCTTGTAGCCGATGTGCCCGTTGAGCAGCGCCGTGCCCTTGGAGCGCACCGAGTTGTCTTCAACCAGCGGGCGCGGCCCGAAGTACCGCCACTGCAGCGCGCCGAACCACGGGCCGATGTTGTCGACCGACACGGCCAGCGACGCCACACCTTCCACCGCACCCGGGATGCGCTGGCCCTCGGGCGCGCTGTCGCGAAAGCGTGCGCGCGCAAAGGCGATGTCGGCGTCGAGCGTCAGCCAGTCGTCGAGCTTGTAGTAGTTGGCGAGCTCGAAGCCCACACGCCGGCTCGGCCGGCCGGCTTCGGTGGTGCCCGCGTCCCCGACGAAAACGAGCTCGGAGGCGAGATCCAGCGTGTACAGCGACAGCGAGGTCTGCAGCCCGTTGACAGGCGAGGTGCGCAGCCCGAGCTCGTAGCCTTTGGCGCGTGCCAGCGGCGTCACACGCTCGGCCGCATCACCGGTCTTCGGGTCGATGCTGATCACGGTGCCGCGTGCGTCGTTGCTGTGGAAGCCGCTGCCGAGGTTGACGTAGAGCTCGGTCTTGGCCCACGGCCCGAAGATCAGGTTCAGCTTGGGGCTGACGATGCTCGCCGTGCGCGTGCCGGAGTTGACCGCGAGGTCGCTTTCCACGTCGAAGCGGTAGCTGTCGGCGCGCAAGCCGGCCACGGTGCGGAAGGCCGGCGTCCAGCGCACGGCGTGGTCGACCCACAGCCCGGCACTGCTTTCAACGATGTGGTCGCTGCGTGTGGGCACGCCGATCAGCTGCCGTGCCTTGGTGTTGAACAGCGAGTTCCAGATGTTGTCGTTCTGCAGCTGCACGCCGACCTGGCTTTCGCCCTCGCGGCCGAACCAATTCGAGGCCCAGGCGTGGCGCACGTTGAGTGCGCTGGTCGTGCGGCGGTCGGGCTGGGCGAACTGGTCGCCGTCATCGGGGTTGTCGAGGAAGTAGGTGAAGTTGGAGTACAGCTCCAGCTGCCAGTGCGCCACATGGGCCGTGACTTCGGTCGACGAGGTCTCGGTGCTTTGGCGCCAGGCGCCCGCCAGGCTGTAGCGGTGCGATTGGCCGCCGTCGGTCGGGTCGATCAGCGCAAAGCGGCCGAGCGCACCACTCTCCACCGCACGCAGCGGGATCTGGTCGGTGGCGTTCCATTCGGCGCTGTAGCCCATGCCGGTCAGGTTCCAACCGTTGGCGCGGTCGCCTTGCGAATAGCGCAGCACGCCGTTGAGCTTGCGAAAGTCGTCGGGCCGGTCGAACGGGCCGTCGTTGCGCATTGCTTCCAGCGCATAGAGCAGCTTGCCTGCGCCGAGCGCGGGCGAGTCGGCCAGCAGCACGCGGCGGTAGCCGTTCTGCCCGATGCCAAAGTTGGCGATGCCGGCCTCGAGCGAATCGGTGTAGGTGATTTCGACCGCACCGGCGGCAGAAAAATCGCCCTCGTTCGCGTAGTACGGCCCTTTCTTGTAACGCAACCCGGTGGCCAGCTCGGGGATGA
>NZ_JANOCG010000331.1:0-4291 GCF_031412075.1 Rhizobacter sp. | reverse complement strand
TACTTCGCCCAACACCCCGGCCAGGGTTACTGCGCCTTTGTCGTGGCGCCCAAGGTCGAGAAATTCCGCAAGACCTTTGCCAACCGCGTGCGCGCCGACTGAGCCGAACCGTGTCTGATTTGGCAGCTTGGCGCGCCGGCGCAAGCGGGGCGGGGTATACGCCCGGGCGTGCCGCTCAGCGGGGCCGATAGACTGCGCTCACTATTTGTTACGGACGGCGGCCCACACCTGGGTGGCCGAGCCGGTCAACTGCATAGGCAGCATGGATCAACTGTGGTTGTCAGCGCCTGGCCTCGCGTTGCGGCTGTGGCCTGAGGGGGGCCCGGGCTGGCAACTCAATCCGGCCGGGGCCGCGTGGTCGGCGCAACGCAATCTCGCCACGTCGCACTGGGACGCGCTGGCCGCTGGGCTGCGCGATGCCCTGGCCAACGGTGATGCCAGCGGGCACGCCGGTGTCGGCCTGCCCTCCATCGAACTGGGCTGGACAGCGGTGCCCTTGCCCGAAGGCTGGCTCATCTGGCTCGATGCCGATCCCGCGCCGCGAGCCGGGTGCCCCGAGGCCCGGCTGGCCCTGGTGCAAGAGTTCGGGCGCATCGCCGTGTGGGAGTACGAGTTCGCCTCCGGCCGCCACCACTGGGATGCGCACATGTACCGCCTGATGGGTTTCGACCCGGCCCAAGGCGAACCGTCTTCCGAGCTGGCTTTGCAGCATGTGCACCCCGAAGACCGGGCCGCCTTGCTGGCCGACTACGCACGCTTTGCGCAAGCCACCGGCCGCTACGAAACCCGCTACCGGCTGAAGATGGAAAGCGGCCAGGTCAAACACATCTACGCATGGTGCGAGGTCAAGGCCGGCGCAGACGGACAGCCCGAGCGCATGACCGGTGTGCTGATCGACGAGACGGAAAGCGCCAACCGGCTACGCGCCAGCGAGGCCTCGTCGGCCCAATGGGTGCGTGGGGTGGACATGGCCGCAGTCGCACTGTGGCGGCTCGACCTCGCCACCCAGCGCGGCAGCTTCAGCGACTGGGGTTACCGCATGCTGGGCATCGAGCTGGGGATCGACCTCACGGTCAACGAGCTGCGCGAGCTGATCCACCCCGACGACCGCGCGGCCGTGGTGCGTGCCGCCGAAGAGGCCATGGCCTCCGACCGCGTGATCGACGTGGAAGCACGCTACCGCCATGCCAACGGCGGCTACCGAAACCTCTACTCGCGCCGCGTGGCCGAGCGCGACGAGCAGGGCCAGGTGATCGCCCTGTCGGGTGTGACGATCGACATGACCGAGCTCAGCGCCGAGCGTGAGCGCGCACAAGCTTATGCGCAGCGCATCGACCGCGTCACCAACGCTGCCGGCGTGGGCATCTGGAGCGTCGACATCGAAACGCACGCGATCGAATGGAACGAGCAGATGTACCGGCTTTACGGTCTGCCGCGCGATCAGCCGCCTCCGAACAACGACGTCTGGCTCAACCAGCTCGTCCACCGCGAAGACCGCGAGATTGCACGCCACCACCGCCCCATCGTCGGCACCGGGCCGCAAGGCCTGCATGCCGAATTCCGCATCGTGCGGCCGAATGGCGCGGTGCGTTGGGTGGCCTCGTGGTCGCGGCGCGAAGTGCTGGGCGGGCGCGACCTGGCCTTCGGCGTCAACCTCGACATCACCAACCTGCAGCGCGCGCAGACCGAGCTGCGCCAGACGCAGGAGCGCGCGCGCCTGGCCACCGAATCGGCCGGCATCGGCACCTGGGAGCGCGACCTGCGCAGCGGCCGCGCCAAGTGGGACGCGCAGATGTACCGCCTGCGTGGGCTGCCGGTCGGCCCCGAGTCGCCGTCCGACGACATGCGCTACGCCGCCTACCACCCCGACGACCTGAAGCGCATCAACGGCAACAAGGCCCGCGCCGGCCTGGAAGGCGACACCTACGAAAACGAGTTCCGCGTGATCCTGCCCGACGGGTCCATTCGTTGGCTGGCCACGCGGGGCCTTGTCCAGCGCGATGCGCATGGTGACCCCGAGCGCATGCTGGGTGTGACCTGGGACATCACCGAGCGCCGCAGCGCCGAGCAGGCCATGCGCGACAAGGCCGCTGCCGAGCAGGCGAGCCAGGCCAAGAGCCAGTTCCTTGCCCGCATGAGCCACGAGCTGCGCACGCCGCTCAACGCGGTGCTGGGCTTTGCGCAGCTGCTGGGCAACGACCCGGCCGATGCACCGAGCGAGTCGCAACGCCAGCGAGTCGACCGCATCCACTCGGCCGGCCTGCACTTGCTGGCGCTGATCGACGATGTGCTCGATCTCGCCACCATCGAGTCAGACGCCCTGCCGCTGGCCAACGAGGCGGTGTCGCTGCAAGCCTCGCTCGACGACGTGATGCAGTGGACGCAGCTGCAAGCCACGCAGGCCGGCGTGCGCATGCACGCGCAGCCGATGCCGGGTTGGGTGCGCGCCGACCCGCGCCGGGTGCGGCAGATCCTGTCCAACCTCTTGAGCAACGCCATCAAGTACAACCGGCCACAGGGCGAGGTGTGGGTTTCGGCGCAGCGGGTGGTGCACCAGGGGCAACCCGCCTGGACGCTGTGCGTGCGCGACAGCGGCCGTGGTTTGGCGCCCGAGCAGCAGGCGCAGCTGTTCCAGCCCTTCAACCGCCTGGGCGCGGAACGTGGCGTGATCCAGGGCACCGGCATCGGCCTGGCGATCGTGCACCACCTGGTGCGCCTGATGGGCGGCGAGGTGGCGGTGAGCAGCGAGCCGGGCTTGGGCAGCGAGTTCCGCGTGACGCTGCCCGCCGAGGTGGCGCCGCAGGCCTCTGACCACGCGCCGCTCAGCGGCTTTCACCCCGAGCTTTACGAGCCGAAGGCCGCCGAGCGCCTGAGCGTGCTCTACATCGAAGACAACCCGGTCAACGTGTTGTTGGTGCAGGAGCTGATGGCCATGCGCCGCGACGTGCAGCTGTCGATTGCCGTCGACGGCCTGTCGGGCGTGGCGATGGCCTGCGAAACCCTGCCGCAGGTGGTGCTGGTCGACATGCAGCTGCCCGACATCGATGGCTTCGAGGTGCTGCGCCGCCTGCGCGCCGAGCCCCGCCTGGCGCGCAGCAGCTTCGTCGCCTTGTCGGCCAACGCCATGCCCGAAGACGTGAGCCGCGCCTTGCAGGCGGGCTTTGACGACTACTGGACCAAGCCGATCGACTTCCACGCCTTCTTGCGCGCTCTCACTGCACTCGTCGAGACGCACACACTTTGACCGGGATGCGCGCGCCCCGTGCTCCTGCCAACAGGTTCACCGCAAAGGCGCCAAGAACGCCAAGGTCGCAAAGAACCCGGAGAAGAACCCGGAGAGCTTTCTTTTCCTTTGCGCTCTTTGCGACCTTTGTGCCTTGGCGGTAAAAAAACCGCGCCCTGGCTCCGCCTACTACGGCGCGAGCCGCTCACGCACCCAGGCCTCGCCTTCACGCCGATACCGCAGCCTGTCGTGCAGCCGAGACTTGCGCCCCTGCCAGAACTCCCACACCTCGGGCACCAGGCGGTAGCCGCCCCAGTGCGGCGGGCGCGGCGGCGAGAGGGCATACCGTGCGGCGGTCTTGGCGGCATTGCCCACCAGCACCGCGCGTGAGCTGATCACCTGGCTTTGGGGCGAAGCCCAGGCGCCGATGCGGCTGTCGAGCGGGCGTGAGGCGAAATAGGTGTCGGACTCTTCGGCGCTGGTCTTCTCGACCCGGCCTTCGATGCGCACCACCCGCTCCAGCTCGACCCAGTGGAACTGCAGCGCTGCCCAGGGGTGGCCGGCCAGTTCCCGGCCCTTGCGGCTTTCGTAGTTGGTGTACCAGACGATGCCGCGCTCGTCGGAACCCTTGATCAGAACGATGCGGGTGGAGGGACGGCCATCGGCCCCGACGGTGGCTACCGTCATCGCATTCGGCTCGGGCACTTCGGCCGCAATGGCCTGCTCAAGCCAGAGATGGAATTGCTTCAGTGGCTCGCTGGCAGCCTTGGCTTCATCCAGCTCGCCCAGTTCGTAACTCTTGCGCAGATCGGCTAGTTTGCTCATGCGCCCAGTATGCTGCATGTCAGTGGATTTCACGGCCTGGCGCCCACAGGGTGACCCCGACCCTGGGCAAAGCCCCTAAGTATTGGCCCCACTAGTCCGCAAGGCCACGAGCTTTCATGCTTGCACTCATCCCCGGGGTTGATATCCCGGCAAGCAGTTCAAGGGCCAATCAGGGGTAGATGAATGAAACGCCGACCGGTTGTGGTCGTGCTTGCTGCGGGGCGCGGAGCGCGCTTCAAGGGC
>NZ_JANOCG010000330.1:0-3953 GCF_031412075.1 Rhizobacter sp. | reverse complement strand
GGTGCCCAGGTTGTGCACGCCGCGGCTGCGCAGCCAGGCCACGGCACTGCCCACGTCATGCAGCTGGGTTAGGTTAGAGGTGCCGGGCATCAGAAGCTCTCCTCCACCGCGGGCAGCTTCTGGGTGACGATCTGTTGTTTGACTTCCAGATCGGGCTGCACCCCCATGGCGCGCAGCGTCTGCTCGACCACCTGGCTGAACACCGGCGCGGCGACGTCGCCACCGAAGTAATTGCCGTCGCTCGGCTCGTCGACCATCACCGCCACCACGATGCGCGGGTTGTGGATCGGCGCCATGCCGACGAACCACGAGCGGTACTTTTTGTCGGCGTAACCCTTGCCTTCTTGTTTGTGCGCCGTGCCCGACTTGCCACCCACCGAGTAGCCCATCACCTGCGCCTTGGGGCCGGTGCCACCGGGCCCGGCAGCCATGTGCAGCATGTCGCGCACGGCCTTGGCGGTCTTGGGCGACATCACGCGCAGGCCTGGCGCCTGCACGTCAGCCGGCAGGTGCTGGTTCTTCACGATCGAGGTGGGAATCAATTCGCCGTCGCGCGCAAACACGCTGTAGGCACGCGCCAGCTGAAACAGGCTCGCCGACAGGCCATAGCCATAGCTCATGGTCGCCTGCTCGATCGGGCGCCAGGTTTTATAGGGGCGCAGCCGGCCCGTCACCACACCGGGGAAGTTGATCTGCGGGCGCTGGCCGAGACCGACCTGGGTGTACATCTCCCAGATCTCGCGCGGCTGCATCTGCATCGCCATCTTGACGGTGCCGACGTTGCTTGATTTCTGGATCACCTCGGCCACCGTCAGGTCGCCGTGCGGGTGGGCGTCGCTGATGGTCGAGCCGGTGATGGTGAGGCGCCCCGGGGCGGTGGCGATCACGGTGTTGGGCGTGACACGGCCGGTCTCCAGCGCCAGCGAGACGATGAAGGGCTTCATCGTCGAGCCGGGCTCGAAGGTGTCGGTCAGTGCGCGGTTGCGCAGCTGCGCGCCGGAGAGGTTGCTGCGGTCACCGGGCGAGTAGCTCGGGAAGTTGGCCAACGCCAGCACCTCGCCGCTTTGTACGTCGAGCACCACCACGCTACCGGCCTTGGCCTTGTGCTGCGCCACCGCATCACGGATGCGCTGGTAGGCGTAGAACTGCACCTTGGAGTCGATCGACAACTCGATGTCGCGGCCATCGACCGGCTGCACGCTCTCGCCGATGTCTTCGACCACGCGGCCCAGTCGATCCTTCACCACGCGGCGGCTGCCGTTGCGGCCCTGCAGGTCTTTCTGGAACGCGAGTTCGATGCCTTCTTGGCCCTTCTCTTCCACATTGGTGAAGCCCACCACGTGCGCGGCCGCTTCGCCCTCGGGGTACTTGCGCTTGAACTCGCGCAGCTGAAACAGGCCCTTGATGTTGAGCGCCATCGCCTTTTGCGCCACCGTCTCGTCGACCTGGCGGCGCAGCCACACGAAGTTGGGGCTGTCGTCCAGGCGGCCCGCCAGCTCGGTGGGCGTCATGCCGAGCAGCTTGGCGAGGTTGGCACGCTGGTGTTTGTCGGCCTCGAAGTCTTTCGGGATGACCCAGAGCGACGGCGCCGGCACGCTGGAGGCGAGGATGAGCCCGTTGCGGTCGGTGATGCGCCCGCGGCTGGCCGAGAGGTCGAGCGTGCGCGCGTAGCGGATCTCGCCTTGCTTCAGGAAGAAGTCGTTGCCGACGATCTGCACATACACCGCGCGACCGGCCAGCACACAGAAGCCCAGGCCCACCAAGCCGACCAGGAACTTCGAGCGCCATGGCGGTGTTTTCGAAGCCAGCAGCGGGCTGGTCGAATACATCACGCTGCGCACGTTGACGGCGCCGGCCTTGTGGTTGTTCTTCATCGCGAAGCCTCCACGCCTGAGGCCGCCGGAGCGTAGGTCACGTACTGCGTGACGGCGGGGGTGGCGTTGCGCATGGCCAGGCGATCGCGCGCAACACGCTCCACCCGCAGCGGCGTGGCCTGCGACTGCTTCTCGGACTTCAGGCGCTCGTGTTCGATCTCGAGCTGGCGCGCCTCGTTCTGCGCCTTGTCGAGCGCGGCAAACAAGCGGCGCGACTCGTAGGACACACGAACAAGATAGACGCTGCTGAGCACCAGCGCCAACAGCAGGAGCAGGTTGATGCGGGTCATGCCGCTTTCCTGTTCGCGCGAACGATGTCACGCCCTGGCGCTGAACTTTTTACCGCCAAGACGCCAAGAACGCCAAGGTCGCAAAGAACCCTTTGCTCTTCTTGGCGACCTTGGCGTTCTTTGCGCCTTTGCGGTGAAGAAGCGCAACGCGCAGCTGTGAGGCGAAAGAGCGTCATGCCGCCACCTCCGTGCGCTCAGCCACCCGCATCACCGCGGAACGCGAGCGCGGGTTCACATCGACCTCCGCATCCGACGGCTTCACCCGACCCAGCGCGGCGAGCCGGCTCGGCTTGGGCTCGGCAAACGGCGCCTGCCGATCGAACACGCTCTTGCTTTCGCGGGCGATGAAAGTCTTGACGATGCGGTCTTCGAGCGAGTGGAAGCTGATCACCACCAGGCGCCCGCCAGGCAAGAGCAGGTCGAGGGCCGCGCTCAGGCCTTGTTCGAGCTCCTCAAGCTCTGCATTGACGAAAATCCGAAGAGCTTGAAATGTGCGCGTTGCAGGGTTCTGGCCCGGCTCGCGGGTCTTGACCGCGCCAGCCACGACTTCGGAAAGTTGTGCTGTGGTTCGAACAGGATTCCCGCTTTCGCGCCGAGCAACAAGCGCCTTTGCAACCGAGAGAGCAAACCGTTCTTCCCCATAATTTTTTATCACCTCCGCGATAAGGCGCTCGTCGGCGCGGGCCAGGAAATCCGCAGCGCTTTCGCCTTTGGATGTATCCATGCGCATATCCAGCGGCCCGTCGAAACGGAAGCTGAAACCACGTTCGGGGTCGTCGATCTGCGGAGAAGACACGCCCAGATCGAGCAACAGCCCGTGCACCTTGTTCACGCCCTGCCCTGCCAGGGTCGTAACCATGTTCGCGAAGCTTGTGTGATGGATGGAAAAACGCGGGTCATCGACCCGCGTTGCACCTGTTGTCGCAGCCGCAACGGCCTGTAGATCCCGGTCGATCGCCACCAGCCTTCCCGCAGCTGACAAGCGCGACAGCAGCAGCCGCGAGTGGCCGCCGCGGCCGAAGGTGCCGTCGACATAGATGCCATCAGGGTCGGTGACGAGCGCGTCCACGGCTTCGTTCAACAGAACCGTGGTGTGTTCGAAAGAGGCCGGCGCGGACATGGGCGTCTGGCTCAGAAGCTGAAGCTCTTCAGCGCGTCAGGCATCGGCGATTGCATCACCTTGGCCTCGTGTTCGGCGTAGCGGGTGGCGTCCCACAGCTCGAAGTGGCTGCCCATGCCGAGCAGCATCACGTCACGGGTCAGGCCCGCGGCAGCGCGCAGCTCGGGAGCGATCAGCACACGCGACGAGCCGTCGATTTCGACGTCCATCGCGTTGCCCAGAAAGATGCGCTTCCAGCCGGCAGCCTCCATCGGCAGCGCGGCCACCCGTTCACGGAAGTGTTCCCACGCCGGGCGCGGGAAGATCATCAACGAGCCTTCGGGGTGCTTGGTGATGGTGAGCTGGTTGCAACCCATCGCGGACAGGACTTCACGGTGACGCGACGGCATGGCGATACGCCCTTTGCCGTCCAGCGTCAGCCCTGCAGGCCCCTGAAACACGATGTTTGCCACAAAAACCCACTAGAGTGCACTTAATTGCACTTTAGCTCATGGGGTGAGCCTGGGTCAACGAAATGTGTAAAGAAAATTCAATGGAATCAAGCACTTAGCGCAGGTTTTTGTAGCTGCTTGTAAGGGAAAAACGCAGCAAAAATAAGGACTTGCGTGATGGTGTGAAAGCGATGCCTGAGATTGACCGAGGCGCATACCTGGGTAAATCAGGATCTGT
>NZ_JANOCG010000329.1:0-6305 GCF_031412075.1 Rhizobacter sp. | reverse complement strand
ACCTGCTGGTCACCGCCGGCCCCTTCATCGTGCTCACGCTCATGCTGCTGGGCGTGGCCTACTGGGTGCTCGATCCGACGCCACCCAAGAAGGTGGTGCTGGCCACGGGTGTCGAGCAAGGCGCTTACGCCGAGTTCGGCAAGCGCTACGCCGAGCTGCTCAAGCGCCACGACATCACGGTGGAGTTGCGCACCACCGCCGGTGCCGCTGAAAACTTGAAGCTGCTGAACGACCCCAACTCGGGCGTCGACATCGCTTTTGTGCAAGGCGGCGCGGGTGAAAAAGACCGCCCCATCGACGAAGAAGAAGGCGAAGCCCTGGTCTCGCTGGGCAGCCTGTTTTACGAACCGGTGTGGCTCTTCTACCGGGAAGACTCGGCCAAGCGCCTTTTAAAAGGCCCCACCCTCGCCAGCCTGGCGCAACTGCCCGGCTGGAAGGTCAACATCGGTGCGCCTGGCAGCGGAGTGCCCAACCTGATGCGCAAGCTGCTCGATGCCAACCGTGTCGACCAGGCCGCCATCACGCAGCTGCGCGAACCGCAGACCCCGGCCGTGATGGGTTTCCTGAACGGCGACATCGACGCCATCGCATTCGCCTCGGCGCCCGAATCGCTGATGGTGCAGATGCTGCTGCAAACCCCGGGCGTCAAGCTCTTCAACTTTGCCCAGGCCGACGCCTACTCGCGACGCTTTCCCTTCATGAGCCCGGTGACCCTGCCGCGCGGCGTGGTCGACCTGGCCGGCGACCAACCGCCCGACGACGTGCGCCTGGTCGCACCCACCGCCTCGCTGGTGGCGCGCAAAGACACACACCCAGCGCTGATCCAGCTCTTTGTGCAGACGGCGCACACGGTTCACGGTGAGTCTGGCTGGTTCCAGCGCAAGGGCGACTTCCCCAACGCCAAGAACACCGAGCGTCCACTGGCCGCGGAAGCGCAGCGCTTTTATGCGGCTGGCGTGCCGGTGCTGCAGCGCTTCCTGCCCTTCTGGCTGGCCAACTTGATCGACCGCATGTGGGTGGTGCTGGTGTCGATCGTCGCCATCCTGATCCCGCTGTCGCGCGTGGTGCCGCCGCTCTACCAGTTCCGCATCCGCTCGCGCATCTTCCGTTGGTACAAGCAGCTGCGCGCGGTCGAAGACGAACAAGGCACCCGCCCCGCCGACGAGCTGCTGAAAGAGCTGGGCGAGATCGAACACAACGTGGAGCAGGTGTCGGTGCCGCTGAGCTATGCCGACGAGTTGTACTCGCTGCGCAGCCACATCCACATGGTGCGCAAGAAGTTGCTGGCGGGAACGGCGGGTTAGCGACTCGAGCGCTGCTGCCAGCGCTCGGTGTTCACGCCTTTGAAGATCAACCACAGACAAAACGCCAGCTCCCCCATGAAGGCCGGCACCAGCACGCCCGGGAAGATGGACGCAGCGAACGCAGGAGCGAGCAGCAACGCGAAGCTGTTGACGAGGTAGCTCAGCCCGGCCACAAAGATCAAAGCGCCCAGTGCCTTGGGCCAGAACCCCGACCTCCAGATCAGGACGCCCCGCACCAGGCACGCCAAGCCGAAGAAGATGAGCCCGATGCCAAAGCCATGGGCGTGCACGTCGATGGCCAGAACCGACATCGCGTGAAGCTGCTCGGTTGAAAACGCCTTGAGATGAGCGGCATCCCCCAGCAGGAACAGCGGCACCATCAGGTTGAGCTTGTTGACGACCAGGACGGCCGTCTGCACCAGGTTGAGCAGGGTCGCCAGCAAGGCCAGGCTCTTGCTCACCGGCCGCAGCAACACGTAGAAGATCAGGATCACCGGCACATCGAGCACCTGCATCAGCAAGTCGCCCACGATGCCGGCCCGCCAGAGTTGCGGTGACGCTGCGATGGCCCGCGCGGTGGCGCTCGCATCACCCGGCACGACGAGCTGGGCTCTGACGTAGAGCTCGCCAAACATGCCCAAGAGAATGATGGCCAGGTACATGACGCCGGCCAGGCGCGCGTAGCGCTGCGGTGAGCGCTCGATGGCCGAGATCGTCATGTCAGCAGCGTGGCTTGCACGCTCTTCGCCGGCCACGCAAAGTGGCCGCCGCCCAAGTGGTGCAGCGTGTGCAGCTCGGTGTTGTCGTCACGAAACGACCAGCGGCCTTGCGCGAACACCCGCGAGTCGGCCTGGGCCGACACCACCTCGCCGAAGCAGGTGTCGTAGGCCTCTTCGGTGTGCCGCTCGGGGATCAGCCGGCATTCGAGCCAGGCCACGCAACCAGCCACCAGCGGCAGGCCGAGCACGGGGCTGTCGAAGGCTTCGATGCCAAAGCGGTCGAACTTGTCCGGTGCCGCTGTGTCGCGGCCGGACACGCTGCCCACCGTGTAGGTGGCGTCGAGCAGGTTGCGGCAAGGAATGCTGAGCGTGAAGCCCCCACTCGCCATGATCAGCTCGCGGGTGTAGGTGCTCTTGTCAACCACCACCGCCACCCGCGGGGGCGTGAACTCGACGGGCATCGACCAGGCCGCGGCCATCACGTTGCGGCGCCCCGCGTAGGCGCTGCCCACCAGCACGGTGGGGCCATGGTTGATGAGGCGGCAGGCATGGGCGAGGTCAACGGGATGTTTCATGCCTGCAGTCTAGAACGCAGAATCAGCCTCAGTCGCCAGCACGCCGATACTCCGGCCTACAACCATGAAACCCCGCCCCAACAACAAACCCCAGGTGCTGATCATCGGCTGCGGCTTCGGCGGCCTCGAAGCCGTGCGCGCGCTGTCGAAGGCGCCCGTCAACATCACCCTGATCGACCGCACCAACCACCACCTGTTCCAGCCGCTGCTCTACCAGGTGGCCACCGCAGGCTTGAGCGCCCCGGCGATCTCGGCGCCCATTCGCCACATCCTGCGCAAGGAAATGCGTCGCGGCAACCTCACCGTGCTGCAGGCCGAGGTGACCGGCATCGACGCGGCCGACCGATCGGTGATGCTCGACGACGGCGAGCGCATCGACTACGACCACCTCATCGTAGCGGCCGGCGCCACCCACAACTACTTTGGCCACGACGACTGGGCGCCACATGCGCACGGCCTGAAGACGCTGGCCGATGCCTTTCACATCCGCGCCCGCGTGATCGGCGCCTTCGAGCGTGCCGAGCGCTGCGCCGACCCGATCGAGCGATCCACCTGGATGAGCTTCGTGGTGGTCGGTGCCGGCCCCACCGGCGTCGAGATGGCGGGCACGCTGAGCGAGATCGCACAGCACACCTTGTCGCAAGAGTTCCGCCACATCGACTCAAAGCACGCACGCGTGGTGCTGCTCGAAGGCTCTGACCGCGTGCTGGGCAGCTTCGTGCCCGAGCTGCAGCAGCGCGCCCGCGAGCAACTCAAGCGCCTGCGGGTCGACGTGCGCACCGGCTGCAAGGTGCTGGCGATCAACGACATGGGCGTGAGTTACGGCTCGCGCGAAGGCGATGTCGACCTGGTGCACCACGTGCCCACCCACACCGTGATCTGGGCCGCCGGTGTGGCCGGTGTGCCGCTTGGGCGCACGCTGGCCGCAAGCGCCGAAGCCATGCTCGACCGCGCCGGTCGTCTGGTGGTGGGCCCCGACCTGAGCCTGCCGGGTCACCCCGAGATCAGCGTCATCGGTGACTTGGCCGCGGCGCAAAGCCACGGCCCTGGCGCACCCACGCCCGTGCCCGGCGTGAGCCCGGCCGCCAAGCAGATGGGCCGGCTGGCCGCCGCCAACCTGCTGCGCCGCCTGAAGGGCGAGGCGCCTGTCGCCTTTCGCTACCGCGACTACGGCAACCTGGCCACCATCGGCCGGCGCGCGGCGGTGGTCGACCTGTCGGTGCCGGTGTTCGGCGCGCTGCGCTTCTCGGGCTTTTTTGCGTGGCTGTTCTGGCTGTTCGCGCACATCTATTTCTTGATCGGTTTTCGCAACCGACTGTTCGTGATGATCGACTGGGCCTGGTCGTACTTCAGCTTCGAGCGGCATGCGCGTGTGGTGGCCGAGCCGGTGTGGGCCGATGCCCAGCCCACCCAGCCACCATTGCCGGACAACCCGGACACGCAGCCTTTGGCCCAGGCCACACAGGGCCGGCGAGGCTCCTAGAATGAAACGAACCTGACCCACCGCAGCTCGGCCAACCCCACACGGGCCTGCCGCGCGGCACCACCGGACCGCCACCCATGGACACCCGCACCTCCCCCATCCGCCTGCGCCTCGAACGTGTGCGCGACGCACTCAAGCAGCAGCAACTCGCCGCCGTGCTGGTGCCCTCCAGCGACCCGCATCTGTCTGAATACCTGCCCGAGCGCTGGCAGGGGCGGCAGTGGCTCTCGGGCTTCACCGGCTCGATGGCCACGCTGGTGATCACGCCAGACGAAGCCGCGCTGTTTGCCGACAGCCGCTACTGGGTGCAAGCCGAGGCCGAGATCGCCGGCACAGGCATCACCCTGGTGAAGATCCCCACCGGCACCGCCACCCACCACCTCGACTGGCTGGCCACGCACGTGAGCGCCGGGCAAACCGTCGGTGTTGACGGCAGCGTGCTCGGCCTGGCTTCGGCGCAAGCGCTGCAGGCCACGCTCGCCAAAGCGGGCGTGAAACTGCGCACCGATTTCGACGTGCTCGACGCCGTCTGGCCCGAACGCCCCGGCCTGCCCGATGCGCCGGTCTATCAACACCTGGCACCGCACGCGCCACTGTCGCGCGCCGCCAAGCTGACGCAGGTGCGCGAGGCATTGGCCCGCCACGGCGCCACCCAGCATTTCGTCTCGACGGTCGACGACATTGCCTGGATCTTCAACCTGCGTGGCTCCGACGTGAGCTACAACCCGGTGTTCCTGGCCCACGCCTTGATCACGCTGCATGGCGCCACCTTGTTCGTGGCCGACGGCAAGGTGCCGGCCGACGTGAAGGCCGCGCTGGTGGCCGATGGCGTGCAGCTCGCGCCCTACGCCCAGGCCGCCACCGCACTGAAGGCGCTGACGCCGCAAGACGTGCTGTTGATCGACCCACGCCGCGTGACGCTCGGCCTGCGCGAAAACGTGGCCACCAGCGTGCGTGTGGTCGAGGCCATCAACCTCAGCACCTTGTTCAAGAGCCGCAAGAGCGCTGCCGAAGCCGGCCACATTCGCGAGGCGATGGCGCAAGACGGTGCGGCCATGTGCGAGTTCTACGCCTGGTTCGAACAGGCGCTGGGCCAGGAGCGCATCACCGAGCTGACGGTCGATGAACACTTGAGCGCAGCGCGCGCCAAGCGCCCCGGCTTCGTGGGCCTGAGCTTCAACACCATCGCCGGCTACAACCCGAACGGCGCGATGCCGCACTACCGCGCCACACCCGAGTCCCACGCCGTGATCGAAGGCAACGGTTTGCTGCTGATCGACTCCGGCGGCCAGTACCTCGGCGGCACGACCGACATCACCCGCGTCTGGCCCATCGGCCAGATCACACCCGCCCACCAGCGCGACTACACCCTGGTGCTCAAGGGCACGATCGCGCTCAGCCGCACACGCTTCCCGCGCGGCACGCTCTCGCCCATGGTCGACGCCATCGCCCGCGCGCCGCTGTGGGAACAAGGCCTCGACTACGGCCACGGCACCGGCCACGGCGTGGGCTATTTCCTCAACGTGCACGAGGGCCCGCAGAGCATCTCCAAAGCGACCCCCGAGCCGCACATGGCGATGGAGCCCGGCATGGTCACCAGCATCGAGCCTGGCCTGTACCGGCCCGGGCAGTGGGGCATCCGCATCGAGAACCTGGTGCTCAACGTGCCGGCCGACACACCTGAGGGTGGTGCCTTCGGTGAATTTCTGGAGTTCGAGACGCTCACGCTGTGCCCCATCGACACACGTTGCATCGACCGCAGCCTGTTGCGCGCCGACGAAGTCGATTGGCTCAACCGTTATCACGTGACGGTGCGTGAGCGCCTGGCGCCGCTGGTGCGTGGTGACGCGCTGGCCTGGCTGAACGAGCGCACCCAGGCGATCTGACCATCGGCCGCCAACGCGCCCCATGCCGCGTTTTCCGCAGGCCGTCGCAATCCGGTGGGCAAGGCAGGTGCGCCTGCATAAAGTTCACTCCAACGCAACACACCACCGCTTGGAGCCCACCATGATCGAACGTTTCATCGCCCCCGCCCTGACCTTCACCGTGCTGATTGCCGGCCACCTGGCCATCGCGATGGCGATGTTCGGCTCGCCCGCCAAGCAGCCCGCTGAAGCGCTGGTGGCTAAAACCCCGGTGATCCAGTTGGAAGCCGTGGTCATCACCGGCAAGCGCACTTCCTGACCGATTGACATGGCTGGCCGGAGGCGGCCGACCCGGTGAC
>NZ_JANOCG010000328.1:0-14437 GCF_031412075.1 Rhizobacter sp. | reverse complement strand
TTGCACTGGTCGGCGCGCTCGGTGCGCTCCATGTCACGCAGCAGCGCGTTCATCTCGTCCATGTTCAGCTGGCGGTTGGCACGGACCGCGCCGTGGCAGGCCATGGTCGAGAGAATTTCGTGCTGCGCGCGCTGGATCACGCTGCTGGCGTCGTACTGCGCCAGCTCGGCCAGCACGCTGCGAGCGAGCTCCACCACGTCGCCACCGGCCAGCGCGGCCGGCCGCGAGCGCACCGCCAGGGTGGTCACCGACAGAACCGACACGTCAAGCCCCAGCGTCAGCAGGTTGTCGGCCTGAGACTGCGCGGTGGCAATCTCCTGCGCCGTGGCCGCAAAGGTGGCCGGGATCAGCAAGGGTTGCGTCTCGATCGCGGCGGCACCGAGGCTGGCCTTCAGCCGTTCGTAGACGATGCGCTCGTGCGCCGCATGCATGTCGACGATCACCAGGCCCTGCGCGTTTTCCGCCAGCACGAACACGCCACCGACCTGTGCAATCGCCTTGCCCAAAGGCCAGTCACCGCTCGGTAAAGCGGCGGATTGAGCCACAGGCGTGGCCCATGCGGCGGGTGCTTCCTGTGCATACAGCACGGCCACCTGTTCCAGGCCCAGCGTGGCCTGGGATGTGATGGGGCGGTAGCTCGGCGGGTAAAACTGCGACGCAGCAGGCGCGGCCGCCGCCATGACGGGCATCGGCACATTCGCTCCCGCAGCCTGCGGCGGCGCCAACCCGGCCTCCACCGCCCGCCGCACGGCCTGGTGCACCTCGCGGGAATCACGAAAACGCACCTCGATCTTGGTCGGGTGCACGTTCACATCGACCCGCTCCGGCGCGATCTCGATGAAGAGCACATAGGCCGGCTGGCGCCCGCCGTGCAACACGTCTACATAGGCCGAGCGCACGCCGTGGGCGATCAGCTTGTCGCGCACGAAGCGCCCGTTGACATACACATACTGCTGGTCGGCGCGGCTGCGCGCTGCGGCCGGCGTGCCGGCGCGGCCGGTCACACGCAGCGGGCCGATCTCGAACGTCACTTCGCGGCTTTCGCCGATGAACTCTTCGCCCAGCACCTCACGCACCCGTTGGGCTGATGCCGAGCGCCGCCATTGCTGCACCAGCTTGCCTTCGTGCCAGACGGCAAAGCCCACATCGGGCCGCACCAGCGCATGGCGGCGCACGGCCTCGATGCAATGCGCGAGCTCGGTCGCGTCGGTCTTCAGAAACTTGCGCCGGGCCGGTGTGGCAAAAAACAGCTCGCGCACTTCGACACTCGTGCCCACGCCCCGCGCGGCCGGCACCAGCTCGCCCGAGCGGGCATCGATGCGCAGCGCATGCGGCGCGCTCGCAGTGCGGCTGGCCATGCTCAGCTCGGCCACCGAGCCGATGGCTGCCAGCGCTTCACCGCGAAACCCCATGGTGGCCACGTTTTCCAGCTCGCCCAGCGAGGCGATCTTGCTGGTGGCGTGGCGGCGCAGTGCCAGCGGCAACTCGTCGGCCGGGATGCCTGCGCCATCGTCTTCGACCACGATGCTGCGCACGCCGCCGGCCATCAGCTTGACCACCACCTCGGTCGCGCCGGCATCGAGCGCGTTGTCGACCAGCTCGCGCACCACCGAGGCCGGGCGCTCCACCACCTCGCCGGCGGCGATCTGGCTGATCAGCTCGTCGGGCAGCTCACGGATGGGTCGGCGGAGGGCTGGCTGCGGCACGGCGTTCATCGAAGCATTGTATGAATGCGTCACGGTCTCGCCGCGATAATGCCGCCGCATGGACATCATCGCTTTCCTCCTCGATTTCATCCTGCATGTCGACGTGCACCTGGCCACCTTCGTGGCGAATTACGGTACCTGGGTCTACGCGCTCTTGTTCCTAATCATCTTCGTCGAGACCGGCGTCGTGGTGATGCCCTTCCTGCCGGGTGACTCGCTGTTGTTCGTGGTCGGCGCCCTGTGCGGCGCAGGGCTGATGAACTTCCCGCTGGCGGTGGGCTTGCTCACCGTGGCCGCCATCCTCGGCGACCAGTGCAACTACAGCATCGGCCGCTATTTCGGGCCCAAGGTGTTCCAGTGGGAGAACTCGCGCTTCTTCAACCGCCGTGCGTTCGACCAGTCCCATGCCTTCTACGAAAAGCACGGCGGAATCACCATCATCGCGGCCCGCTTCCTGCCATTTCTGCGCACCTTCGTGCCCTTCGTGGCCGGGGTGGCCGAGATGACACGCAGCCGCTTCACGCTTTTCAACATCGTCGGTGCGGCGCTGTGGGTCGGCGGGGTCACGTTGGCCGGCTACCTGTTTGGCAACATCCCGTGGGTCAAGCAACACTTGGACAAGATCATCTGGGCCGCGATCTTCCTGCCCGGGGTGCTGGTGCTCTTCGGCGCCTGGAAGGCGCGGCGCAACGCGCTCAAAGCTGCCGCTGCCGCGCCAGCGGCGGGTTCTTCGCAAAGTAACGCTTGATGCCCGAGGCGAGCGCGTCCACCAGCTGCTCGCGGTAGGCGTCGCTGCGCAGCTTGGCCTCTTCTTCGGGGTTGGAGATGAAGGCTGTCTCGACCAGGATCGAGGGCACGTCGGGCGCCTTCAGCACGGCAAACCCCGCCTGCTCGACGCTGCCCTTGTGCAGGTAGCCCACCTTGCGGATCTGCCCCAGCACCTCGCCGCCGAGCATCAAGCTGTCTTTGATCTGCGCGGTGGTGCTCATGTCGAGCAGGGCCCTGGCCACTGCTGCGTCTTTCACCTTGATGTTGACGCCGCCCACCAGGTCGGCGGCGTTTTCGCGGTTGGCCATCCAGCGCGCGGCGCTGCTGCTGGCCCCGTTTTGCGACAAGGCAAACACCGAGGCGCCGCGCGCCTGCGGCTTGAAAAAAGCGTCGGCGTGGATCGACACGAACAGGTCGGCCTGCACCCGACGCGCCTTGCGCACGCGCTCTTGCAAGGGCACGAAGAAGTCAGCGTCGCGCGTGAGCATGGCGCGCATGCCGGGCACGGCGTTGATGCGGTCGCGCAGCTTGAGCGCCACCGAGAGCACCACGTCTTTTTCGCGCAGGCCGGTGGGGCCGATGGCACCCGGGTCTTCGCCGCCATGGCCGGGGTCGATGGCCACGATGACGAGCCGGTCGATGCGGGCCTGGGTCATCGGTGGTGCCGATGCCGCAGCGGCCGGTGCCGGGGTTGAGATCGGCGGCGGCGGCGTGCCCACGGGTTTGTTCATCTTGCCGATGAATTCGCCCAGGGCGTCTTGCACCGCCTGGGCCGCTTGCTGCTCGGCCTGGCTCTTGTCCTGGATCAGCGTGAGCAGCGGATCGCGCTCTTTGATCGGGTGCAGGTCGAACACCAATCGGTGCTGATAAGCAGCCACCGGCGCCAGCGTGAAAAGCTGTGGCGCAGTCGCCTGCTTGAGATCGATCACCAGGCGCACCACACGCGGCATGTTCTGGCCCACACGCACGCCGGCGATAAAGGGGTCGTCGGGTTTCACCTTGCCGACCAGCTCGCGCAACTCGGGGCTCAGCTCCAGGCCGTCGATGTCGATCACGAGCCGCGCCGGGCTCGAGAGCAACGAGTGTTTGACCGATAACGCGGTGTCGGACTCGAGCGTGACCCGCGTGTATTCGTCGGCCGGCCACACTCGCACGGCCACGATACTGGCGCCGAAGGCCAACTCGCTGCTGCCCAACAGCAGCACGACGCTGCCTATTTGACGCAAGGCGTCACGCCGATTCAAGGCAGCAACTCCAGGCCACGGGGGGTCAAGGCTTCGAAACTCACGCGCCGTTGGTCTCCATCGAGCGGCGTGAGTTCCATGCGCAAGTCAGGCACCGGCAACAAACCCGCGGCCAGCTCGGGCCACTCGGCGAGCTTCAGGCCGGTGCTCGCAAACACGTCGCGAAAGCCAGCATCTTCAAACTCTTGCGGGTCTTTGAAGCGATAGAAGTCGAAGTGCCAGATTTCGAGATCGGGCACCGCATACGACTCCATCACTGCGTAGGTCGGGCTCTTGATGCGTCCTTGCACACCCAGCGCCTGCAACAGGTGGCGCACGAACGTCGTCTTGCCCGAACCCAGCGTGCCGTGCAGCTCGATGAAGGCTTCGCGAAGCGCCGGCCTTTGCGCCAGCGCTTGCGCGGTGGCGCAACAAGCGGCTTCGTCTGCCCAGTGCACGGTGCGAGTTCCTAGAATCGACAAATGACCGACGCTCTCAAGTTGGGTGGTGAAAGCCTGATCGCGCTGGTGTCACAACTGCGCGAATGGGCCACGGCGCTCGGATTTTCCCAGATCGGTGTGGCCGATGTGGATTTGTCTTCGGCCGAACCCGGCCTGTTGGCATGGCTCCACAACGGCTTTCACGGCGACATGGTTTACATGGCCCGGCACGGCATCAAGCGCGCCCGCCCCGCCGAGCTGGTGCCCGGCACGGTGCGCGTGATCACGGCGCGCATGGACTACCTGCCGCGCAACACACCCGACGAATGGCAGGCCGTCGAATGGCAACACATCCACACGCCCGCCGAGGCCAGCGTGTCGGTCTACGCCCGGGGGCGCGACTATCACAAGGTATTGCGCAGCCGCCTGCAAAAGCTGGCCGAGCGTCTGAGTGAGGCCGTCGGCCCCTTCGGCCACCGTGTGTTCACCGACTCGGCGCCGGTGCTCGAGGTCGAGCTCGCCTCGCGCAGCGGCATCGGCTGGCGCGGCAAGCACACGCTCGCGCTGCACCGCGATGCGGGGTCGATGTTTTTTCTGGGGGAGATTTACATCGACCTGCCGCTG
The DNA here is from genome assembly GCF_031412075.1 of Rhizobacter sp. GTDB lineage: Bacteria > Pseudomonadota > Gammaproteobacteria > Burkholderiales > Burkholderiaceae_C > Rhizobacter. Next base: position 9,676 of record NZ_JANOCG010000328.1, on the reverse strand, counting down.
CCAGTGTCAGAGCCGGTCAGCTCGCATTGCGGCAGCTGCAGCGCCTGCATCGACGTGTGCCCCACGCAGGCCATCGTCGGCCCCTACCGGGTGGACGCGCGGCGCTGCATCTCCTACCTGACCATCGAACACGAGGGCCCTATTCCCACCGAATTGCGCGCGCCCATGGGCAACCGCATCTATGGGTGTGACGACTGCCAGCTGGTGTGCCCGTGGAACAAGTACGCCCAACGCAGCACCCTGCCCGACTTCGACCCGCGCGCTTCCCTCACCCAGGCCAGCCTGCTGCAGCTGTGGAGCTGGTCAGAAAGCGACTTCCTGCGCCACACCGAAGGCGGGCCGATCCGTCGTATCGGCTATCAACGCTGGCGGCGCAACCTGGCCGTCGGTTTAGGCAACGCCTTGCGGGCGCAACCCGATGTTCTGATGACGCAGGCATTGCAATCGGCCCGAGACAGCGCGAGCGATCTGGTGCGCGAGCACATCGATTGGGCCCTGGCCCAGGGCTGAATCACACGGGCAAAGCCGACAACACCCCCAGCCACAGCGGGATGCTGAACATGCCAATCACGGTCGAGAGTGTCACCAGCCCGGCCACATAAGGCGCATCACCCCCCATGCGTGCCGCCAGCACATAGGCGCTTGACGCGGTCGGCATGGCCGCAAACAGCAACACCATCTGGTGCTGCGCACTCGGCAACGCAAGCGCCAGGCCGAGACCGAGGCCGATCGCCGGCAAGACCGCATGCCGGATGATCAACAAGGCCGCCGCCAAACCAGGCGCACGCTTCAGCCCACCGAGCTTCAGCCCCGCACCTACCGCGAGCAAGCCGATGGGCAAGGCCGCCACGCCGATCCGATGCAAGGTGGTCGCCACGGCCTCGGGGAAGCTCACACCTGCAGCATTGGCCGCGAGCCCGGCCAGGGTGCTGATGATGAGAGGGTTGCGCGCCAGCTCGCGCAGGTACGCATGGCCCCCGTGACGGGCCAGCGACCACACAGCCGCCACGTTGGCGATGGGCACGCACAAGGCCACGATCAGCGCCATCCAGGCCACACCTTGCGCTCCGCCCAGCCGCTCCGACAAAGCCAGTGCAATGTAGGAATTGAAGCGAAACGCCACCTGGGCGCCCGAGGCGTGCATGCCCGCGTCGACGCCCGGCCAGAGCCGCAGTGAGAACGCCAGCGCCACGCCACACAACATCACACCCACACCGGCGCCAGCCAGGCTCATGGTTTGTGTCGGCTGCAGCGGGCTGTTGACGATGGAGTTGAACAGCAGCACCGGGAACAGCAGGTAGTACACCAGGCGTTCGGCGCTTTCCCACAGCGGCCGGTCGAGCGCCGTGTAGCGGCACAGCAAGAAGCCGCAGGCAATCAGCAGAAAATCGGGCAGCAGCAGCAGGCCAAGGGACATGGGCCGAGTGTGCCAGCGCAAGGGATGGGCTCATCGGTGGTCGCTGCGTAGTTTCCACAGTCGCCAAGGCATGGTTCAGCGTGCAGCATGCACTTTGAACCTCGCATCACTTTTCAGGAGCCTCCATGCAACGCAGAACCCTCATCGCCAGCGCCCTTGTGTTGTCGGCCGCAGCTCCTTGCGTGTGGGCACAGGCCTACCCCAACAAGCCGGTGCGGCTCGTGGTGCCCTTCGCACCCGGCGGCACCACCGACATCGTGGCCCGTGTGCTGGCCGAGAAGATCAACGGCCCGCTCGGGCAGACCATGATCGTCGAGAACAAGGCCGGCGGCGGCGGCTCGATCGGCGCCAACGAGATCGCCAAGGCGGCCCCGGATGGCTACTCGCTCGGCATGGCCACCGTCTCCACGACGGCCGCCAACCCGGCCATCAACCCGAAGATCCCGTACAACACGCTGACCGACTTCACGCCCATCATCAACGTGGCGGCCACGCCCAATGTGATTGCGGTGCACCCGAGCTTTCCGGCGCGCGACTACAAGGGCTTTCTCGCCGAGCTGAAAAAGAACCCCGGCAAGTACTCGTTTGCCAGCTCCGGCACCGGCGGCATCGGCCATTTGCAGATGGAACTCTTCAAGAACCTGTCGGGCACCTTCGTCACCCACATTCCCTACCGCGGCGCGGGCCCGGCACTCAACGACACCGTGGCCGGCCAGGTGCCGATGATCTTTGACAACATGCCCTCGGCCCTGCCCTTCATCAAGGACGGCCGCCTGATCGCCATCGTCGTGGCCGCACCCAACCGGCTTGCGGCCTTGCCCAATGTGCCCACCTTCAAGGAAGTGGGGCTGGAGCCTGTGAACCGCATGGCCTACTACGGCATCCTCGGCCCCAAGGGCCTGCCGAAAGACGTGGTCGACAAGATCCACGCCGCCGTGAAGAAGACCGTTGAAGACCCCGCCGTGAAAAAGCGCATCGAAGACACCGGCTCGCTGATCGTGGCCAACACACCCGAGCAGTTCGCCGAGCAGATCAAGGCCGAGTTCGAGGTCTACAAGAAGGTCGTGGCGCAACAGAAACTGCAGCTGGATTGATGACAGCCCCCCAGTCGCTGCGCTCCTGCCCCCAAGGGGCGACCCCATAGGCCCGGGAGACCCGGGGTTCGGGTGGCTCGATCACGCTACGCTGCGCTCGCTCTTGCGGTGCAATCATTCCTCATGATCGAGCCAGAACTGACCACCAGCCAGCAGTCCATCGATCGCTTCATCGACGCGCTGTGGATTGAAGACGGCCTCTCGGCCAACACCCTGGCCGCTTACCGGCGCGACCTGACGCTCTACGCGCAGTGGCTGGCCCACAGCGCGAACAAGTCGCTCAACCACAGCACCGAGGCCGACCTGCGCGAGCACGCCATCGCGCAGCATGCCGCCACCAAGGCCACCACGGCCAACCGCCGGCTCACGGTGTTCAAGCGCTACTTTCGCTGGGCGCTGCGCGAGCACCTGCTACAAGCCGACCCCACCCTCAAGCTCCTGAGCGCCAAACAGCCGCTGCGTGTACCCAAAACGCTGAGCGAAGCGCAGGTCGAGACCCTTCTCAACGCGCCCGACACCGACACCCCGCTCGGCCTGCGCGACCGCACCATGCTCGAGCTGATGTACGCCAGCGGGCTGCGGGTGAGCGAACTGGTCACGCTCAAGAGCGTGCACCTGAGCCTGGCCGACGGCGTGCTGCGCGTCACGGGCAAAGGTGCCAAGGAGCGCCTGGTGCCGTTTGGAGAAGAGGCCCACGCCTGGCTGACGCGCTACCTGGCCGAGGCACGCGCGACCATCTTGCACGGCCAGGCGAGCGATGCGCTTTTCGTCACCGGGCGCGGCGGCGCGATGACGCGGCAGATGTTCTGGCAGATCATCAAGAAGCAGGCCTTGCAGGGCGGCGTGACGGTGCCGCTGTCGCCCCACACGCTGCGCCATGCGTTTGCCACCCATCTGCTGAACCACGGCGCCGACCTGCGCGCCGTGCAGATGCTGCTCGGCCACGCCGACATCTCCACCACCACCATCTACACCCACGTGGCGCGCGAGCGGCTGAAGTCGTTGCACGCAACGCATCACCCGCGGGGGTAGCAGGAGCCAGGGTGCGGTCGTTTTGGACGCAGGGAACGCAAAGGTCGCGAAGAAGAGAAATCTTCCAAATTGATCTTCTGAATTCTTTGCGTTCTTTGCGTCTTCCTTCGCGCCCTTTGCGTCCAAACCAGCGGTGCCCAAGCTCCCATGTTCCAATCCGAGCTTGCTACCGAGACGACCCATGGCCACGCTGAAATTGAAGAAGCCCGCCGGCCCTGCCAAAACCGACCGAGCGCCCGTTCGTGGCGCTGGCTCAGGCGTGAAAAAGCGCCCCACGCTGGCCGAGGCCCAGACCCTGAGAGCTGAGCGCGAAGCGCGCTACCAGGAGCAGCTGCGCCAGCGTTTTGGTGACAAACCGCCGGCCGGCTTTGCCCGCCGTGATGAACCCAGCGCGCCTCGGCCACCTCGCCGCGATGAGCGCAGCCCCGCCCCGGGCCCGCGCCGGGATGATTCACGCCGTGTCACCCGCAGCGACCCGCGCGGCCCCGCCAACGCCCCCTACAACGGCCCCCGCGACGATGGGCGCGGCGCACAACAGCAGCAGCGTGACCCGCGCGACGTTCAGCAACGCCCACCCCACCGCCCGCAGCCGCATCCTGCGCGCTCTAGCCCCAACACGGCTTTTGGCGGCGGCCCGAACAAGGCCTTCGGCCCGCGCCGCAACGCGCCGATGCGCCCGCAGCGCGACGACGATGACGACGACTTTGCGCAGCACGCCGAAAAGCCCGGCAGCATGCGCCTGTCCAAGCGCATGAGCGAGCTGGGCATTGCCTCGCGCCGCGAAGCCGATGAGTGGATTCCCAAGGGCTGGGTGCGTGTCGACGGCAAGGTCATCACCGAGCTCGGTTCGCGCGTCATGCCCGGCCAGCTCATCAGCATCGAGGCCAAGGCCCGCGATGCGCAGGCGCAGAAGGTCACCATCCTGATCAACAAGCCGGTGGGCTACGTGAGCGGGCAGGCCGAAGACGGCTACGAGCCTGCCTCGGTGCTGATCACGCCGCAAAACCAGTGGCGCGAAGACCGCTCGGGCTTTCGCTTCTTGCACAGCCACATGCGCGGCCTCGCGCCCGCCGGCCGGCTCGACATCGACTCCGTCGGCCTGCTGGTGCTCACCCAAGACGGCCGCATCGCCAAGCAGCTGATCGGCGAAGACAGCGAGGTCGAGAAGGAATACCTGGTGCGCGTGAACACGCTCGACGGCCAGGCCCTGCCCGACGATCAACTCGCCCTGCTCAACCACGGCCTGGAGCTCGACGGCGAAGCGCTGCGCCCGGCCGTGGTGGAGTGGGTCAACGACGACCAGCTGCGCTTCGTGCTGCGCGAAGGCAAGAAGCGGCAGATCCGCCGCATGTGCGAGCAGGTGGGCCTGAAGGTGCTGGGCTTGAAGCGCGTGCGCATCGGCAATGTGATGCTGGGCGACCTGCCGGCGGGGCAGTGGCGCTACCTGCGCGGCGACGAACGTTTCGCCGAGCCCGTCACAGCCACGGCCACCTGAACCTGCTGGGTTCCAGCGGCGGCCTGATGTAAAAACGCCGCATGCAAAACACTGCCTGGTATTCACAGTTCGCCAAGTCCGCCGCGCATTTTTGCGGCCGGCCCCGCGTGTTCACCCTGGCCGTGGCGGTGATCGTGGTGTGGCTGGTCACGGGGCCGCTGTTCGGCTTCAGTGACACCTGGCAGCTGGTCATCAACACCGGCACCACGATCGTCACCTTTCTGATGGTGTTCCTGATCCAGAACACACAGAACCGCGACACCGAGGCCATCCAGGTCAAGCTCGACGAGTTGATTCGTGCCACCCGGGGTGCGCACAACGCCTTGCTCGACCTGGAAGAGCTTGAAGAGGAAACGCTCGACGCCTTCAAGCGCAAATACCAGGCGCTGGCGGCCGCAGCGCGCCTCGCCATCGAACAGGGTGCACAAGACACCGGAACGCCCGAGCCCTGAGCGGACGGGCCACTTCGCTCGCGGTGCGCAGGTCGCTCGAACTGGCAGCCCTTCGCCGCACTTCGTATCTGCCTGTAAGCCCCTCACTTGGGAAAACCCGCAGCAAAAAGTGTGAGATTCCCCCGCAAATGGGGGGTTGCGCGACGAATCTGTCCATGAATTCCGCAACAAACAGACACGCCGCAACACCTCGATTGAGCCGCTAATGCACACCTGTCCAAGCAGGCGAGGAACGTGTCATGAAGCGCAGAAATCTGGTGTGGGGTGGTCTGGTCGGTGGTGTTGCAACGGGCTTCCCGGGCCTGGTGATGGCGCAGCCCAGTGTCATCAAGTTCGGCCAATCGGCGGCCATGACGGGCGCTGATGCCGACCACGGCCGAGACATCCGCGCGGGCATCGTGGCCGCCTTCGAGGCCGCCTCCAAGACGGGCAGCACACGCTTCGAGCTGATCACGCTCGACGACGCCGGTTCAACCGAGCGTTGTGCCCAAAACGTGGGGGCGCTGTTGAATTCCAACGTCTCTGCGCTGATCGGCCTCACCAGCGGCGCAGGTGCCGAAGCCGCCATGACCGCCATCGACCAGAGCCAGATGCCGCTTTTGGGCACCGCCAGCGGCACCATGGGCCTTCGCAACGACAAGCTGAGCTCGGCGTATCACGTGCGCGCCGGCTACGACCTCGAGTTCAAGCGCATGGTGGCCTATGCGAAGGAGCGCGCCTTGCTGCGCGTGGGCCTGGTCTACCAGCAAGAAACCACCTCGCCCAATCTCGCCGCCATGACCGGCGCGCTTGCGGCTGCGGGCATCTCGCCCAAGGAAGCGATTGCGATCGAGCAGACGCCCGCATCGTTCCAGGCCGCAGCCGACAAGCTGAGCGCCGGCAACCTCGACTGCGTGCTGTTCGTGGCGAATGCGGCTCCGGTGGCCGCCATCATCGACCACCTGCACGCCGCCAAGTACCGCGGCCTGTTCTATGCGTCGTCGATGGCCGGCCAAGACCTCATCGACACCCTGGCGGCCAAGAAGCAGAGCGCCATCCTGAGCGTGGTGGTGCCGCGCCCTTCGTCGATGGGCTTGCCCGTGGTCAGCCGCTGCCAGGCCGACCTGGTGGCGCTGAACACCGGCGCCAAGATGAGCGTGACCACCCTCGAGGGCTACATCAGCGGGCGTATCGCCGTGGAAGCGGCGCGCAAGGCGCTGAGCGTGGCCAGCGTCACCAAGCGCAGCATGAAAGACGCCTTGAGCACCCTGCGCGCCGACCTGGGCGGCTACACGGTGCAGTTCACGCCGGGCAGCACGCAGGGCTCGAAGTATGTGGAGCTGGTGGCGATCGACCGCTACGGCCGACTGGTGGCCTGAGCCAGCAGCTCGTGCGCCCGAGCACCCCAGCTCGGGTCGTTCAACGCGCGCTGCGCGGCGGTGATGGCGGCCTCGCGCTCGCCCAGCTCGAGCAGCACCGTGGCGAGGTTGACCCAGGCCGCGCCGCTGCCGTGCTGCTCGGCCGCAGCGCGGAACACCTGCGCGGCGCGGCGCTTGTCGCCATTCGCATGGGCCGCGTTGCCCAGACCGATGGCCAACGGCAGTGGGTCGGGCCAGCGTCGGGTGGCGCTTTCGTAGATTCGCAGAGCCTGCGCCGGCGTGGCGCTGCGCTCGAAGCCGATCGCCGCCTCGACCACCGCATCAGCCTGCGCCGTTACCGGCCAGCCGCCGGGCGGCAACGCGACGAAGGCCCAGAAGCCCGAGCGCGCCCAGGTGTGCTCGAAGGTGCGCAGCGGCATCGTGGTGCGCCGCGTGCTGCCCGAGCGCAGCAGCACTGCGTCGGCATCGAGGTCGTAACCCACGACCACCGCGTAGTGCCAAAGCGGCACCCAACTCAAGCCCAGGTTCTGCAACACCACCACCACATGGCCTGCGGCCAGCTCGCGCAACACCGCTTCGAGCCGGCCGGGAATGACGGTCGCGACCCCGCCCTGCCGCCGCGCACCGGCCAGCATCTCGGCCTGCAGGCTGCCGCCACGCGCGGGCAAGAACACCTGCTCGCCCAAGATGACTGGCGAGGCGTTCACCCCCACCGCACCCAAGGCGGTGGCGAGCGCAGCCGGCCCGCATTGGTACTCGGTTTGCGCGAAGAACGGGGTGTCGGCGAGCTCCACGCTGCGCGGCAAGCCGGCTGGCGGCGCGGCGTGCAGCGCTGCCGTCTGAACGGCGCAGCCCGACACACAGGCCAGCCACAACGCCAGCAGCGCTCGCCACATCACCGCGCGCTCAACGGTTGGATTTGATGAAAGGGAAGATGCGTGTGTAGCCGAAGATGTCGGTGAAGACCAGCACCACGAACACCAGGATCAGCGTGCCGATCAGCTCACCGGCGCCGGCCGGCGCCTTGTCGATCTCTGCGGCGAGCTGTGCGGCTTCGGCATCGCTCAGCGCGGCCACACGCAGACGCGCCTGGTCGACGCTCACGCCGCGCGCCACCAACCCGGCCGCCACATCGGCGCGCTCGAGCGTGGCGAGCAGCCGGGCACGGTCATCGGTGGCGCTGCGCAGGCCAACGCTTGCCGCCACCTGTTCCGCGCTGATCAAGCCACCGGCCTGCGCGGTGGGGGCGACACCGCCAAAACCGATGCACGCGGCCACAAAGGTCGCGATGCAACGCCGGGTTCTTGTCATGGACTGCTCCTGCACGGGCTTGAAAAAGGTCGATCATCCTAGCAATCACCCGGTGAACCCCACTCGTGGCAAGCTGTTCATCACCCCACCCCTAAATTTCACACATGACCGCCATCTGGAAACAACCCGCCTCGGTGGAGCTGCTCACCGCCATTCACGTCAACACCACGGTGGCCGTGCTCGGCATCGAGTTCCTCGAAGTGGGGGACGATTTCATCCGCGCGCGCTGCCCGGTCGATGCACGCACCAAGCAGCCCGCGGGCATCCTGCATGGCGGCGTGTCGGTGGTGCTGGCCGAAACGCTGGGCTCGTGCGGCGCCGCGTTCGCCTCACCCGCCGGCCACCGCGCCGTGGGGCTGGACATCAACGCCAACCACATCCGCAGCGCAAGCGACGGCTGGGTGGAAGGCATCGCCAAGCCCGTTCACCTGGGTCGCACCACGCATGTGTGGCAGATCGATATCCGCAACGAAAAGGGCCAGCTCACCTGTGTGTCGCGCATCACCATGGCCATCCTCGTGCCAGCGGCCTGAAGATGAATCCGTCCTGGACGCTGGTTCAGCGCCACCGCGACCCACACGGCACCTTCACTCCCCCACCTGCATGACCGCTACTGCTTTCAACTACCTCTGCCTCGCCGGCCCCACGGCCTCGGGCAAAACGGCCGCCGCACTCGCCATCGCCGAAGCGCTGGCGGCCACCACGCCGGTCGAGATCATCAGCGTCGACTCGGCCCTGGTGTACCGCGGCATGGACATCGGCACCGCCAAGCCCAGCGCCGAAGAGCGCGCGAAGGTGCCACACCACCTGATCGACATCATCGAGCCGAGCGAGGCCTACTCGGCCGCGCGCTTCGTGACCGATGCCACCGCCCTCATCGGCGAGATCAACGCGCGTGGCCATGTACCTCTGCTGGTGGGCGGCACCATGCTGTACTTCAAGGCGCTGTTCGAAGGGCTCGACGCCATGCCCGCCGCTGACCGCGCCGTGCGTGCGGCTTTGAGCGAGCAGCTCGAACGCGAGGGCCTCCCAGCGCTCTACCGCGAGCTGAAACGGGTCGACCCCCTCACCGCCGCGCGCCTTAAGCCGGCAGACCACCAGCGCATCCAGCGTGCGCTGGAGGTCTACCGCGTGAGCGGCCAGCCGATGTCGTCGTTCCACAGCGAGAAGCCGCAGCAAGCCACAGCGCCGCTGATCTCGCTCGAACCGAGCGACCGCGCCTGGCTGCACCAGCGCATCGAAACACGCTTTCACCAGATGCTGGCGCAGGGCCTGGTCGAAGAAGTGGTCAAACTCGAAGCGCGCGGCGACCTCGACGCCGACATGCCCTCGATGCGCTGCGTGGGTTACCGCCAGACCTGGGAGGCCTTGGTCGCGGGCGACCAGAGCGAGCTGCCCGAGCGCGGCGTGGCCGCCACGCGCCAGCTCGCCAAGCGCCAGATCACCTGGCTGCGCAGCATGCCCCGGCGCCGGGTTATCGCCTGTGATGGCCAGCAACTCCGGCACCGGCTGCAGGC
>NZ_JANOCG010000327.1:0-7406 GCF_031412075.1 Rhizobacter sp. | reverse complement strand
CGAAATCACCGCGGTACTTGGTGCCAGCCAACAGGGCACCCATGTCGAGCGAATACACCTGCGCATCGGCCAGGATCTCGGGCACCTCGTTTTGCGTGATGCGCCAGGCCAGACCCTCAGCGATAGCGGTCTTGCCCACGCCAGCTTCACCCACCAACAGCGGGTTGTTCTTGCGCCGGCGGCACAGGATCTGAATGACTCGCTCCACCTCCAGCTCACGGCCGATCAACGGATCGATCTTGCCTTCGCGGGCGAGCTGGTTGAGGTTCTGGGTGAACTGATCCAGAGGCGAGCCCTTGGACTCGCCTTCTTCCTTCTCGCCTTCGTTGCCGGAGCTTTCGTTCGACTTCGGTTGCTCGGGCGGGTCGGTCTTCTTGATGCCGTGGGCGATGAAGTTCACCACGTCGAGCCGCGTGACGCCCTGTTGGTGCAGGTAATACACAGCATGCGAATCCTTCTCGCCAAAGATCGCCACCAGCACGTTGGCGCCGGTCACTTCTTTCTTGCCGCTACCGGTCGACTGCACGTGCATGATCGCGCGTTGGATCACCCGCTGGAAGCCCAGGGTGGGCTGCGTGTCGACCTCTTCAGCGCCACCCACCGTTGGCGTGTTTTCCTTGATGAACTGTGCAAGGCTCTTGCGCAACTCATCGATGTTGGCCGAGCAGGCGCGCAGCACCTCGGCGGCCGAGGGGTTGTCCAACAGCGCCATCAACAGGTGCTCGACCGTGATGAATTCGTGACGCTGCTGGCGCGCCTCGACGAACGCCATGTGCAGGCTGACTTCAAGCTCTTGCGCAATCATGCGGCCTCCATAATGCATTGCAACGGATGACCGCCACGCCGTGCGGCGGTCAACACGAGTTCGACTTTCGTTGCCGCCACGTCCTTGGTGTAAACACCGCAAACGCCTCGACCTTCCTTGTGCACCTTGAGCATGATCTGCGTCGCAGTCTCGAGGTCACGTTTGAAATACTCCTGAAGCACCATCACGACAAACTCCATGGGGGTGTAGTCGTCGTTGAGAAGAACCACCTGGAACATTCTCGGCGGCTCGGTCTTGGCCGCCTTGCGCTCAGCAACAACGGCACCCTGATTCCGGTCGGGCGGAGGCCCACTGGGTGGCGTTGGCGAGCGCGGTGTGTCGTCGGGCATGGATTCATTCTATCGAGTTGAGGCTTGGCGGTTCGCTGTCTGGGATATTGCGCCACATGCAGTGGGTACAAGCCCAGAAATGCATCACACACAGCACATTTTTCGGCGCATTCAAGATGGATGCCAGGCCCGCCCCCAGCGCCTTGACAGCCCGCAAACCGAGATTGAGAATGCCGCGGTTTATGGGAAGGGGGCCCCAATATGGCAGTCGGAACGGTGAAATGGTTCAACGATGCAAAGGGATTCGGCTTCATTGAGCCCGAGGGTGGAGGCGACGACGTTTTCGCCCATTTCTCTGCCATCCAGATGGACGGCTTCAGAACCCTGAGACAAGGCGGGCGGGTCAGTTACGAAGCCGTGCAAGGCCCCAAGGGCCAGCTGGCCCACAACATCTGCCCCCAGGACGAAGCGCCCGGCAGCTTGCTGATAGCTGCCGCCAACAGCCAATCTGGGGCCGGCGCCAGCGCCTGATCAAGCAGCCAGAAACACAAAAGCCCACCTCAGGTGGGCTTTTGCTTGGTGCCGCAGAAGGCTACATGTTCGATCATCACTTCCCAATCGGCCGCTGAGCCGCATGAACACTCGATGTGCGTTGACACGCCCTTGGCAGATGGCCCTGTTCATGGCCCCAAACCATTAGCCACGCCTGCAGCTGCCTCTTGTCCGGCAAAGAGTTGCTTAGATGGTACGGGACCCGGCACTTCAACGTCCTCCATCGAGGCCCGTCCATCGCTCGCATCAAGGCCCATTCGATAGCCCATCGCGCGATAGCCGCGCTGGCGCTTCTCCCACATCCGCAGCAGCGCCGGGTGGCCGGTGTCGACGAAGTCGATGATCCGCACATCGGCTTTGCTGGCGTGTTCCCGGTGCAGGCGGCCTGCGTACTGCTGCAGGGTGCCCTTCCAGGAAACCGGCATGGCCAGCACCAAGGTGTCCAGCGGCGGGTGGTCGAATCCTTCGCCGACCAGTTTTCCGGTGGCCAGCAGGATGCGCGGCGCCTCGGGTGGCAGCGCGTCCATCGCGGTGATGAGGGCGGCGCGCTGCTTCTTCGACATCCGCCCGTGCAACACGAACGGCGTCGATGCCTGTGCGATCAGGGCCTCGCGGATGGCATCGAGGTGTTCGGTGCGCTCGGTCAGCACCAGCACTTTGCGGCCCTGCTTGAACGCCGCTGCTGCTTCCGCTGCGATAGCTTCGGTGCGGGCCAGGTCGTTGGCAAGGTGCCGGAACACGTCTTGAATGCCCGCCGTGGTCGGCAGGTCGATGCGGGCAATCCGTGATCGCGGTACTACTTCCAGTTCGTGCGGCGCACTGACCGGCCTGGCTGCGGTGTGGCGGATCGGCCCGCACTGCATGAATATGATGGGCTGCTGGCCATCGCGGCGGATCGGTGTGGCGGTCAAGCCCAGAACGAACGTAGCCTTGGTCCGCTTGAGGATGGCGTCGAACGATGCGGCACCCACGTGGTGGCATTCGTCGACCACGATCTGCCCGTAGCTCTCGACCAGCGCGTTGACATCGCCCTGACGCGACAGCGACTGCATCACGGCGATGTCGATCGTGCCGGTCGGCTTCGCCTTGCCGCCGCCGATGGTGCCGACGACGCCTTTGCCAACGCCAAGGAAGGCCTGCAGGCGTTCCTGCCACTGCTTCAACAACTCGGTGCGATGGACCAGCACCAAGGTGTTCACGGCGCGTCTGGCGATGATCGCCGCCGCCGTCACTGTCTTTCCGAACGCGGTCGGCGCACACAGCACGCCGGCATCGTGTTTCAGCATGGCCGCCATGGCCTGCTCCTGGTCAGGCCGCAGAGTGCCGACGAAGTCGGCTTGGATGCGCTCGCCGGCGAACCTTTCGTCCTGCAGGTCGCATCGGATACCGTTGTCTTTCAGCAAGGCAAGTGCTGCGTCCAAGCAACCGCGCGGCAAGGCGATGTGCTGCGGGTAGTTTTCGGCGTTGCCGATGACGCGGGGCTTGTCCCACACCGACATGCGCATGGCCTGGGCCTTGTAGAACTCGGGGTTCTGGAAGGCCGCCAGGCGGATCAGCCGGTTGGCCAGCGCCTGAGGCAGCACACTCTTCTCAAAGTAGATCAGGTTGGCGAGCGTCACGGTCAAGGCCTGGGGCATGGTGCCCGCCAGCTTGGTGGACCCACTGGCACGGCGCCTCCATGGCGCGGCCAAGTCCTCGTCGTCGATGAACGTCACGTCCAGCGGGTGGATGCCGCCGGTGGCACGCAGGATGGTCGGCTCGATGTCGTGCGGCGCCATGGGCTGGACCGAGGCGAGATAGGCCCACTGGTCGCCGTGCGACCGCAGCGCGGCGTCCACAAACACGCTGCAACCGCTCTCGCGTGGATGCTTCTGCAGCGGCAGGGCGACTAGGTTGCCGAACCCTCCCTTGGGCATCGTGTCCTGGTTGGGGAACAAGCGGTCATAGGACGTCAGCCGGAGCTGCCGGGTGCGCGAGCAGGTGTGGCTGATGATGGCGGTGCCCAGTCGCCGGGCATCGCGAGCCGACACACGCCCGCCGAAAAACACCCAGGCATGAGCGCCCTTACCCGAGCGCGAGACCTCCAGCGCGGCCCCCACGCCAAGCTCGTTGCAAGACTGCATGAACGCCAGGGCGTCCTGCTGCCAATCCGCCTCATCGAAATCGACCGCCAAGAAGTGGCAGGTGTCGTCCTCCAGCAGCGGATAGACGCCGACCGTTTGCTTACCGGCCAGGTGGTCATAGATCACCGAATCCGACAGCGGCATCAGCAGCCGGTGGCTACAGTCACCGCACTTGATGCGCGGCTTCTCGCAGACACCGGCTCGCCACTCGTTGGCGCAAGCCGGCGCGTAGCCCGACTTGCCCGAGATCTTGCCTTCCCAGCGAACCGGATAGACATCGGTGCGACCCCGGAACAGCCGTCGAAACAGCGCCACCTTCTCGGCCGTGGACAGGCTGGGGCCTGCAGGTTCTGGCGCCGGCTTTAGCACGGTTGCGGTCAGTACGCGTTGTGACGCCGCTGCACGCGACGTGCGCCACGCGATACCGTGCGACTCCAGCAGCGCCACGAGCCGCGCGTTCTCAGCTTGCAGCGCGACAATGGCCTCGCGATCAGTCATCGGCCCGTCCTCGGTGCTCCATTCACTCTCGCCCGGTCATCGCACGCACCTTGGCGATGAACTCGTGAACGTCCTCGTGGATCTCGTCGGCGGTCATGCCCAGCGCCACGGCCTCGCGGATCAGACTAACTGCGGGATCAGCTGCGCGCAGCTGCTGGAACAGGCCGTCCGGGTTCTCGAAGAGGATCTTCTTGCCGTTCACCACGCTGAAGACGTTCGCACTGACCTGGCGCCAGACGCGCCCTGGAGGCAAGGTCAGGTTCTGGTCGATGAAGAAGTCGTCGATGATCTTCTGCGTCGATTGCGCAAAGAGGTCGTCCGCTGCCAGTTGCAACTGCTGCAAGGCCGCACGGCGCCACGCATCCGGCACCAGCAGGTAGTTCTCGATATTCTTGCGTTTCCACTCGGCCAGAACGGCGTTGCCCGCCTTGGGGTGGAAGGCCTCGTCGGCATCGTCGAAGTCAAACAGCATCAACCGGGCGACATCCGGCAAGATCTGCTGCAGCGCCGCGAAGTGCGCGTCGGCGCGCTCCTTCATGTTCTTCTTGCCGCCCCCGCCCATGGTCTTGAAGCAGACTTTGTCCATCGCCTCCTGGGCACCGCAGGCGCCGGCCCAGGCCCGAAGGATTCGCTCGTCGCTCTCGCCCTCCACGTACAGGATGTAGGGCGACGCCATCAGACGGGTGATCTCCTCGTTGGACACATCGGACATCGCATGCAGAACGGCAGGTGTCGATTCCACACGCTTGGGCTTGCGGTTCAGCAGCGAAACGATCTGACTCGCGTCCACCCCGCGCGCAAACTCTTCCGCGTGTGTGGCAATCAGGAACTGCGTGCCGAGCTCCTGCGACTTGCGCTTGAAGTAATCGAGGATCTCGCGCTGCAGGTTGACGTGCAGATGGGCGTCGGGCTCGTCTAGCAGGATCGTCGTAGGCTGGTAGCCGAACAGGAAGGCCAGCAGAGTCAGCGTCTGGTGGAACCCACTGCCGCCCGAGATGATGTCGTAGGCCCGGTTGCCATCTGCGTACTCGACCGTGATGTAGACATCCTTGGTCGACTCGTAGCGGGGCTGGCTGATCTTGACGGAGAACCAGCGTTCGACCATGCCGGCCAGTTCCTTCCAGTCCGCGGCCGACGGTGCGCGCTTGGGTGCCTGTTCGCCGTTGTCGCGCGCCGACGGACTGCTGACCCGCAGCAGCAGGTTGCGAAGCACGCTGCCCGGTTGGCCCTTGCCGACCTGCTGGCGCATCGGCGAGATGTCGAGAAACTTCTCGGTCGGCTCCAGGCCCGAGAACGGTGGCACGTAGGCAATGCGGGGGAGTGAACCCGCCTTCTCGCACTCGCGAAATGCCGACCAGCCGCCGGAAGGAATTGCGTACATGGTCTGCGGTGAGTGGTAACGCAGTTCAACGCCGAAAGCGCCGGTCTTGCCGGCAGCGTCCTGCCACTCCAGCAAGATCTCGATGAGCACGAACTCCTGCTTCTTCTTGCCCGTGGCCGGATCGACCGGATAGTTGCGGTCGGTTCGGTCCTTCCAGAGCAGGATGAACTCCGGCACCGGCAGCGCAGTGAAGTTGGGCAGCACGACCTGGATGCCGGTGTTGCCGGTGCGCTTGGACCGATGGAACTCGTCGACACAGAACTGCCAGATCGCCATAGCCTGCAGCACCGTGCTCTTGCCGCTGTTGTTGCGGCCCACCAGCAGATCGAAGCGCGTGAAATCGTAGACCTGTTCGCCCACGCTCTTGAAGTTGCGAAGCGTCAACTTGGTGATCATGTAGTGGCCTCGGATTGGAAGATGTGTTCCTGGGTTGCTGGCGTCAAGGCAGCGTTGGCTTCGCGGATGCCCATTCTCTTCAGCGCTCCGGGCTACCGGCCGGCCCGGCCCATAGCCGAGAAAACTGGAAGGACAGTTCGCGGTGGTGCCGAATCGACAGTAGGTGAACCAAGTCGCCCGGCGTCGCCACCGTGTACAAGATCAGATAGTCCCCGTGCAGGTACTCGCGCAGGCGATCTGCTGCGCCCGCCGGCAATGCAGCGAGCTGCGCGAGAGCTTCGGCAGACTGCGGCGGCTGGTCCAGGTAACGCCGCCCGATACGGGGAAAGCGCACGAGATTGGGGATGACGGTGCTGCGGAGTTCGCCAAGCAGCCTGTCGTAGGCCTGCGCCGCATCTGCCTCGGTCAAGAAGGACTCGATCACCGCCAGCCGCTCCAGGAAGCTGGCTGTCAGTTCGACGCAAACGACGGGCTCAGCCACGTTTGCGCGCGGTCTTGCTGATTTTCACCTTGCCCTTCGTGCTGGCCGTTGGTGCACCGGCCCGCCGAGCCTGTAGCGCGGCAATGCCAGCATCCGCATCCTGCGTCCGTCCGGCTGCAATGTCCGCGAGGCCACGGCGCGCGTCGTCGATCAACAGCAGGTGGATGCTCTCGCGCTCCAAGCGGTGGTAATAGTCCAGGCGCTCAGCGTCGATGAGGGCGACATAGCTCTCGCCGTTCTTGGTGATGATCTTCTCGGCGCCGGCCTTGACCTGTTCAGCCAAGTCGGACAGCGTGGCACGCGCCTGGGTAAACGGCACCACATCGCTCGCAGAGATTCCCATGGGATGTCCATCCGGAAGTTGCAGAATTCTGCGCAGTCTACGCGCTTCTACACCCATCGGGTAGGCCGGCGTACCTGGCTGGGTAGCAGGTGTTCTACGCGCCACTGACCCTGGGTGGATCGATCGACAGCGAGCCGGCCCAGTAGCGTGACCGGAAGCTGCGGATAGCGCGGCTAGTTGCTGGCCAGATCGTCTGGCAGGTCGGCCAGGGTCAGTACCGAGGCCGACAGCGTGTAGTAGCCGAGGAGGCGTGTGTCGGGAGGCCTAACGGCGACAAAAGGCGCGGCCACGCGCTTGTCGGCGTCTTGCCAGGCCTGCTGCTTGAGATAGCGATCGAGCGCCTCCGCGCCGCAGTGAAAGGCAGCTCGGTCGTGCTGTCGGCCCAGGGGCTCGACAGTGATGCCGGTCAACGCCACCGGCTATGCGCCGGTGCGTTGGCGGTAGGCCTTGGCTGCGCGCCTGAGGCGCGCATTCGGTTCCGGCGGATTGAGCAGGGCTTGCACGAAGGCCAGTTGCTCTTCGCGCGACAGACGGATC
>NZ_JANOCG010000326.1:0-2754 GCF_031412075.1 Rhizobacter sp. | reverse complement strand
GGCGCGGGCTTGATGGATTCGGCCGAAAGTTCGAGCACGTCGGAGACCGAGTCGACCACGGCGCCGACCACGCGGCCCTTGACGTTGAGCACGATCACCACGGTGAAGCTGTTGTACTCGGCGGTCTCGCAACCGAGCTTCAGGCGCAGGTCGACGATCGGCACGATCACGCCGCGCAGGTTGACCACACCCTTGACGAACTGGGGAGCATTCGCGATGCGGGTCGGCACTTCGTAGGAGCGGATCTCCTGCACCTTCAAGATGTCGATGCCGTACTCCTCCGCACCGAGGCGGAAGGTCAGGAACTCGCTGCCCGATTGGGCGGCCAGGGCGGCACGTGCGGCCTCATGGCGGGCGACGTGGGCGGCTTCGTGAATCATGTCCATTTGAAATCCTCTCGAAAAGGGGTGCCGGTTGGGCTTTGCTGATCAGACTATCGGCGCTTGCACCGAGAACTGAAGGGCGAATGTGTGCACAAAGTACCCCGCAGTTCGCCTGCGGAACTCAACGTTTGTCGATTTGGAATACCGCGATCACCTGCGCCAGGCGGCTGGCCTGGTCCTTGAGTGATTCAGCGGCGGCGGCTGACTGTTCCACCAAGGCGGCGTTCTGCTGCGTCATTTGATCGAGCTGCGAGACGGTCGAGTTCACTTGGCTGATCCCCTCCGATTGCTCGGTGGCGGCGGCCGTGATGTCCCCGATGATGTCGGACACGCGCTGCACCGAGCCCACGATCTCAGTCATCGTCGCGCCTGCATCGGCCACCAGGCGCGAGCCGCTCTCCACCTTCTCCACCGAAGCGCCGATCAGTCCCTTGATTTCTTTGGCGGCTTCCGCCGAGCGGCCCGCCAGGCTGCGCACTTCGCTGGCCACCACGGCAAAACCGCGGCCTTGCTCTCCGGCACGCGCCGCTTCCACGGCAGCGTTCAATGCAAGGATGTTGGTCTGGAAGGCGATTCCGTCAATCACACCAATGATGTCGGCGATCCGTTTCGAACTCGCGTTGATCTCGTCCATGGTGGTCACCACCTGCGCCACCACGGCCCCGCCACGGGCGGCGACTTCGGCGGCCGAGCCGGCCAGTTGATTGGCCAGCGTTGCGGAATCCGCGCTTTGGCGAACATTGCTGGTCAGCTGTGACATGGAGGTGGCCGTGCTCTGAAGGCTCGACGCCGTCTGCTCGGTGCGCTGGCTCAGATCGAGGTTGCCGGTTGCGATTTCCGCGCCCGCGGTGCTGATCGAATCGACCGAATCTCGCACGACACCGAGCGTTTTCTGAAGGCGGGCCCGCATGGCTTCCATGTCGCGAATGAGGTCTCCGATTTCGTCCTTTCGGGCGCTGACGAAGGCGCGGCTCAAGTTGCCTTCAGCCAAAACGCCCACCGCCACCGAGAGGTCGCGCAGCGGCTCACCCACCCACTTGCGCATCATCACGAAGAGCCCGACACCCAGCAACAGCGTGGTCAAGCCCAGAAGCCCGGCAAACGGAATGATGGTGGCCCAGTGGGTCTTCATGGCCTCGGAGTCCGAGACCTCGGAGACAACCCATTGGTTTCCACTCTTGGCCCGGCGCAGCACCGCCCAGTGGTCGTCGTGGCCTGCCTCGAACACCGAACCGCCGTCCATCGTCCAGCCCTCGGGCGCGACTTCCAGACGTGCCATCAGGTCCCGCGCTGCCGGGAAGGTGTCGACCACCTTCTTGCCCTTGGCCGTGGGGTGCACCACGAACACCGCTTCGTCGGGCGATTTTTTGGGGTCGATGATGTAGACACCGCCCGTGTTGAAGTAGCGGGTTTCAACGGCCAGCTTTTCGATCGCGGCCTGGAAGTCTGTGATGTCGAAGCCGATGAAGAGAATGCCGATCACCTTGTCGGTGGCATCCTTGATGGGCTCATAGCGCGTCATGTAGGGTTTGCCGAACAGGTCTGCGCGGCCGGTGTAGGTTTTGCCAGCCAACATCAGCGAGTGCGCTGGGTGCCCACTGCCCAGCATGGTGCCCACGGCACGCTCGCCATCTTGCTTCTTGACCGACGTGGTGATGCGCTGGAAGTCATCGCCCTTGCGAGCGAACACCGTGGCGGTGCCGCCCGTGTCTTTGGAAAAGCGGTCGACCGCGATGTAGTTTCCATTCAGCGCCTCTTCGCCCACCTTCAAGGTGGCCGTGGCCTCATCGAGAGAGAACGGCTTGGTGAACTCGTTCTTGAAGTTGATGAAGACTTTCTCCACCAGCACCCGCGACGTCATGTCGAAGACGTCAATCGAATCGGCCACCGCCTGCGTCTTGTCCTTGACCCCGCTCACGATGCGCTCGCGGGAACGATCCGTTGCCAGCACGCCCATCCCGAAGCAAATTCCCAGTAGAACCACGCCGAGGCCCAGTGCGCCACCGACGGAAACCTTGCGCGCGACGGATCCGCGCCCCCGGGCTGCTGTGCTCATTTTTTGTCTTTCTGTTCGACGATCAAGGGCTGCGCCGCGCTTCAGCGCGCGCTGTCCATCAAGCCCATGTCGGGGCTGGCCATCAGGGATTCGATGTCCATCATGATCAACATGCGGTCGTTGACGCTGCTGATGCCGGTGATGAAGCTGGTGTCCACCGCCGAGGCCATTTCAGGCGCGGGCTTGATGGATTCGGCCGAAAGTTCGAGCACGTCGGAGACCGAGTCGACCACGGCGCCGACCACGCGGCCCTTGACGTTGAGCACGATCACCACGGTGAAGCTGTTGTACTCGGCGGTCTCGCAACCGAGCTTC
>NZ_JANOCG010000325.1:0-4870 GCF_031412075.1 Rhizobacter sp. | reverse complement strand
GATTCTGTTGCGCGAGGGCAGGGCGTGCACTTGATCTGCAACAAGGAAGCGATCGATCGCAACCCGGCTGCGCGCAGCGCGCGTCTACGATCGCGCCGCATGCCTGCCACCGCCGACCGCCCCCGATTGCTGCGAGGCCTGGCCTGGATCACGCTGCTGTTGTTGGTCGCCGTCACCTGCCTCAGCGCGTACCTGCGCCACCGTGCAGCCGGGCTCGGATGTGCGCCGTGGCCGGCGTGCTTCGGGCAAGGTGAACCCGCCGCGGCTGGCGCGTTCCTGCTCGGCGGCCAGGCGTTGACCTGGGCCCGGCTGGCGCACCGCATCAGCGCGAGCCTGGCGCTGCTGAGCGTGATGGCGATGGTCGTGGTCAGCTTCGTGCGGCCGCCGCGGCTCGTGCGCGAGGGGCGGCTGGCGTCGGTCCTTCTCGTTCTGGCCCTGCTGCTCGCCCTGCTGGGCTGGTTCACGCCCGGCAGCCGGTTGCCGGCGGTGGCCCTCGGCAACCTGCTCGGTGGCCACGCCATGCTGGCTCTGGCCGCGTGCCTGGTGACGCCGCCCATGTCGCGTGAGCGCAGGCTCGGTTGGGTCGCGCTCGCCGCTGCGGGGGCGCTGGCAGCGCAGCTGGCCGGCGGGGCGCTGGTCAGTGCCACGCACGCCGGGCTGGCTTGCAGCGACCTGCGCGAGTGCTTCGAGCAGGCCCGGTACGGTGGCTTCAACGGGCGCGCACTCTGGCCCGGGCTCGAAGCAACCATCGCAGTCGGCACGCCGCATGCCGAAGGCGCTCTGGCGCAGCTGCTGCACCGCGCGGGCAGCGGCATCGCCGTGCTGTCGATCGTGGGCGTGGCCTGGCTGGCCCACCGCCGCGGCCGTCGGCGCGAGGCCGTCGCGGCACTGGCACTGCTGGCGGGCGTGGTGACGCTGGGCCTCGTCGTCGGCAGCACCGGCCTGCCGCTGGTGCCGGTGCTGCTGCACAACCTGGGCTCGGCCGGGCTGCTGGCGCTGGTGTTGCGTTGGGCTTGACGACGATCAAACGGCGCCATCGCAGGCCGTCACAGAATCATCCGCCCTTCGCGAAACGACCCCACCATGGACCTGCGCGTCTTCAATTCGTCTCGCTACCTCGCGGTGCTGCCGCTGTTCCAGGAGATGGACCCGGCAGAGCTGGAGCGGCTCGGCGAAGGTTGTTCGCTGCGCCGGTTGACGCGCGGCGACATGGTGTTTCGCGTCGGCCAGCCGTGCGAAGAGTTCCACGTGGCCATCACGGGCCAGATCAAGCTGTACGCCCTGTCGCCGGGTGGACAGGAGAAGGTGATCGAGCTGATCGGGCCGGGCAACAGCTTTGCCGAAGCCCTGATGTTCACCGGCAAGCCCTACTTCATCAACGCGCAGGCCCTGACCGACACCTTGTTGCTCAGCGTCGGCAAGGCGGCGGTGTTCGGCGAAATCGAGCGCGACTTCCGCTTCGCGCTGCGCATGCTCGCCGGCATTTCGCGCCGGCTGCATGGCCTGGTCCACGATGTCGAGGCGTACGCGCTGCACACCGGCATGCAGCGCGTGATCGGCTACCTGCTTCGCGACCAGCAGAGCGAGGGCGGCGCCCACACCGACGTGTTCACCGTCTCGTTGCCGGTCAGCAAGGCCACCATCGCCTCGCGGCTGTCGCTCACGCCGGAGTACTTCTCACGGGTGCTGCACGAACTCGAATCCACTGGCCTGATCGAAGTCGACCGACGCGACATCCGCATCCTCGACGCATCGCGCCTGTCCGCCTACCAGCCGGGCTGAGGTCAATTGGCGCCGCAGCGCGGCGCCGGTGTGCCCGGCGCGGCCATCGTGGCCAGGGTCTGCGGGTCGACCAGCCACGCGGACGCCGCGTCCCCCGCCGGCAACACGAGGTGCTTGATCAACCGGGCGGCGTTGACGTCGATCACGTCGATCACCGGGTGGTGGGCATGCGGCAGCGCCAGCAAGCGCAGGCCGTGCCGATCGAAGCCGATGCCCGCGCCCGGCAACGGCGTGCCGTCCAGCGGCAGCAACGCCACGCGTCGCCGCACGTCGAGGTTGATCCAGTGCAGCGTCGCTTTGCCGGGATTCAAGGCATAAGCGAGACCGACGACCTCGGTCGAGACGTCGTCGACGTACAGGCTGGACAGGGGCTCGGGAATGGCAATGCGTCGCGGGTTCAGGAACCCGCGCACGGGGCTGCCTTCGCCCATGCGGAAGTCGTGCACCAGGCCGTCGTGAAAGTCTTCGGCAAGCGGGTCGTACGAGATCTCCCACAGCTCGGCGATGTCGCGCAACGCGACGATGAAACTGCGTCGCGTGCGTGCATCGACGATGTCGGCGATGCGCGAGACGGTGCGACCGTTGCGGCTGGCGACCGACCAGGTCCTGTGCAACCGGTCCTGGCTGTCGAACAACAAGACGGTCGGCGGCGCGTCATGGGCGGCCAGGCGCCAGCGGCCGTCGTGGCTGCGGCAACCCAGGGCCCGCGCGACCTGGGGGTCGTCGCTGCCGAAGACCGGGCTGCTGCCGCTGGCGTCGGTGGCCAGCAGCGCCAGTGTGAGCACGAGGGCAGCCGGTCCGGCCGCGTGGGGGGTCATGGCACGACCTCGATCCGGCCTTTCATCTCGGGGTGCGGCCCGCAGGTGTAGGGGTGGCGCCCGACACGTTCGAACCGGCGCTCGAAGGTGTCGTCTGGCAACAGCCGCTCCGACTCGAAGCCGTCCGGCCCACCGAACAGGACCGAGTGCGACGTGCGCGTCTCGGCATTCCGCCACCGCACCGTGCTGCCGACGCGCACGCTCAAGCTTGCGGGTTGGAAGGTGGAGTGCCGGATTACCACCTCGACCGGCGCTTCAGCGGCCCGCACCGGCGCCAGTACCGCGGCGATCAGCGCCAAGCCGGCGTCACGGCGGTTGCACGGGTCCGCAAACATCGGGGGCTCACTGTTTGGCCGCGCCGATGTCGGCTTTGGTGTCGAGGCCCAGCGTGTAGCCGAGCGAGACATGGTGGAAGCGGCCCGCAGCATGGTCGTCGTGGATTGCGAAGCCGAAGTTGTAGCTCTTGCCGCTGACCAGCGCGATGTCGCCGTCGCCACCCCCGGCGAGCTTGCGCGTGAAGACGACGACCCATTCGTCGCCCTTCTTCTCGCCCTTGGCTTCGAGCAGGCCCTTGCCGCCTTCCATCACGCGCTTGTCGGCCACGTGGCCGTCGAACTTCGCTCCCTTGCCGCTAGTCCACTGCACCAGGTCGTAGTACTTGCCAGTGGCCAAGCTGGCGTCCTTGACGTACTTGGTCTTCTTGTCGTCCTTGGCCTCGGGCATGGTGCGCGCATCGCTGTGACAGGCCTCCCAGCAGCCGGAGAGGTTGGCGCCCGCGACCTTGTTGTCTTCGAGCATGAAGGCCAGCTTGACGGCATTCTCCTTGTCCATCTTCTCGGCGCCACCGGCCGGCTGCTTCCAAGCGAATCGCAGGTAGAGGTTGGCACCGTCGTGGGCCGCCTGCACCACCACCGGGATCGAGCCGGCCTTGCCCTTGATGGGCTGGGGCTCGAGCTTCTGGCCACTGGCCATCTTCTTGCCCATGTCGGCGGCTTCGTCATGGTGGCAACTGGCGCAGGTTTCGCCTTTGCGCAGGGCGCGTGCGCCGCCGTGCTCGCTGCCCTTGGTGATCCATTCGATCGGCGAAGCACCCGGGTAGAACACGGTAATCGTCTTGCCCGGCACCTTGCCCCAGTCGGGCGCGGCGGCCTCGGCCGAGGCGAAGGCCAAGCCGGCACACAACAGGGCGATGGGTTTGAGAGTGAGCAGTTTCATCCGTCTTCCTTCATGCCTTTGGGCTTGTGGTGGGCGATGCCTTTGTGGCAATCGATGCAGGTCTCGCTGTTCTTGATCGCCAGCTCGTGCGACTTGCGGGCGCGCGGCTTCTGCTTCTCGACGTCCATGCTCGTGAGGGTGTGGCAGTTGCGGCACTCCAGCGAGTCGTTGGCCTTCATGCGGGCCCATTCGCGCTCGGCCAGGTGCAGCCGCTTGGCCTCGAACTTTTCGCGTGTGTCGATGCTGCCCACCGCCTTGCCGTAGAGCTCGCGCGTGGCCTGCACTTTGCGGACCATCTTCGGCCCCCACTCCTTGGGTACATGGCAGTCGGGGCAGGTGGCCCGCACGCCGGTGCGGTTGGTGTAGTGGATCGTGTTCTCTGAGTACTCCTTGTAGACGTTGTCACGCATCTCGTGGCAGCCGATGCAGAAAGTCTCGGTGTTGGTGGCTTCCACGACGGTGTTGAAGCCGCCCCAGAACACCACGCCACCCGCGCCGCCCATCAGCAGCAAGGTCAAGACCGAAAAGCCCGCTGCGGGTCGGCGCAGGCGCTGCCAGAATCCGGGTCGTTTCATCGCACACCCGCGGCTCAGTAGACGTCGTGCTGGGTGTTCCAGACATTGAACTTGCCCGTCGGGGTGATCATCTTGGGATCGGTGATCACCTTCTTCAGCTTGAGCGTCTTGTCGTCATAGATCACGATCGCCGACTGGTCGGTCTTGCCGCCCCACAGCGAGATCCAGACTTCGTCGCCGGCCTGGTTGAACTCCTGGTGCACGGCACGACGCAGGGCCTTGGTGACCGGCAGTCCGGAGTCCTTGGCGACGTCGATGCGCACCGGCGGCTTGGACAAGTCTTTGATATCGAAGACGTAGTTCACCTCGGCGTTTTCGCGCTCGGGGTTCATCGGCATGTCGGCCCACAGATGGGTCGACTTCGGATGCGTCTTGACGAACAGGTTGCCCGCGCCCGGCATCGCCAACTCCTGCACCACCTTCCAGTTGTATTGCTTGTACTTGGCGTGCTCCTTCTTGTCGGAGGCCGTGGAGATCAGC
>NZ_JANOCG010000324.1:0-4159 GCF_031412075.1 Rhizobacter sp. | reverse complement strand
CGATGCGTAACCTGTTGATTGCCGCTGCTGCCGGCTTCTTTGCGCTGGCCGGTTGTGGGGGCAGTGGCGGCGGCAGTGAAGCCTGCGAGCGCCGGGTCGCTGGGTGATTCGCACATCACCGCGATGTTCTTTCCACGCAAGGGGCGCAGCGGGTGGCCTTCGTGATCGGCCTTCTTGAGCGAGCTGGCGGTATCGAGCAAGACGACCACATCCGCGCTCGACAGGTTGTCGAGCGACCAGAGGCTGCGGTGGTTGAGAAAGGTGTGGTTCATCTGCTCAGGGTCTGGGCGCCGGCCCTGGGGCTTCTGTGCTGCGGAGGTGCGTGCGATTTGTGGTTGGAGCGTATTCGCGTGCTGCCGCATCGGTTTGACACGCGTCAAGCGCAGGCCATGCGCCGGTACCGATACGCGCCAGACACAGAGCATTTACCGAGCGTTACGCAGCGTCGCACCCGGTTCGCAAGCGGTTGTTGCGTGCTTTCTAAAGTTCAACGCATCCACACAAGACCACTCGACCACTGGAGCTCCCCATGTTTGCAACCGCCTTGCCTTCCCCCGCCGCCACCACCGCCCGGCGCGCGCCAACTCCCCTGCCTTGCCCGGCTCGCAACGGCCAGTTCACCGGCCAGCGCATTGCCGACAGCCTGAAGCTCGTTCACGACAAGCTGCCTGTCGCCCGGCGCCTCTTGCATGCCGGTGAGTCGGTCTACGAGGCTGGCGAGCGCTTCGAGTCCCTGCATGTCGTGAACTCGGGCTTCTTCAAGCTCGTCAACCTGTCGGCCGACGGCCGCGAGCAGGTGGTGGGCCTTCAGTTCAAGGGCGACTGGCTGGGTTTTGACGGCATCGCCAACGGCCGCCACGCTTGCGACGCCATCGCGATGGACACCGGCGAGGTCTGGACGATCCGCTACGACGCGCTGCTGGGCGCCTGTGCCGAGCACCCACCTCTCATGGGCGTGGTGTACTCGGCGATGAGCCGCGAGATGACGCGCGACCGCGACTCGCTGCTGTCGATCTGTACGCTGCCGGCCGACGCGCGCGTGGCCGAGTTCCTGCGCAACTGGGCCGAGTCGCTCTCCGAGCGTGGCCTGCGCACCGACCAGATCACCCTGCGCATGACGCGTGCCGAGATCGGCAACTACCTGGGCATGAAGCTCGAAACCGTGAGTCGTGCGTTGTCCCGTCTGGCGCGCGACAGCATCATCCAGTTCAACGAAAACGGTCGCCGCGACATCCGCATCCCCGACCTGGCGGTGCTGGCTGCCTTTGTGCAGCGCAGCGTGTCACCCGAGGGCGCCACGCTGCAATGAGACTTGTCCGCAGACCGATGGACAGGAGATTCCAGCTCGTCGCGCGATCTGCCGATCACACAGCAGCCAGCTTGAACGTGGCCACGGCCTGGACCAGCGCGACCGGATCATAGGAGCTCTCGACGCTGTCCATGTGCCGCACGAGTTCGCGCGCCCGGTCGGTGGCACCTTTGCCGGAGTTGACCGTGGTCTTCAGCTTGTCCAGCAGTTCACGAACGTCCGCATGGGCCTGGGTGACCAGGCCGGGTATCGGCACTCGCTGTCGAGGACTTGACGCTTCATTCCCGAGGGTTGCCGTTCGTACAGTTGCGGTTCAGGTGACTGCGCGAAAACACAGGTGACCGGCGTCAGGTGGCGCGTGCCTGCAGCGCACGCGCGATCGCGTGCTTGAGCTCGTCGCGCGAATACGGCTTGGCCAGCAGTTCCCACGACAAAGGCGCGCTCTGGCTGGAGTCGATCAGCTCGGCTGAAAACCCCGACATTAACAACACGGCCATCTGCGGCAGGCGAGCCTGCGCTTCGCGCGCGAGTTCGGTGCCGCGCATGCCGGGGCCGAGCGCGATGTCGGTCAGCAGCAGTTTGAAGTCGGCGTCTTTGACGAGGTGAGGCAGGGCCTGCTCGGCGCTGGCGCAGGGTGTGACCTCGCAGCCCAGCGTGTCGAGAAAGCGCATGGCCACCGCGCGAACTTCGGGCTCGTCTTCCACCAGCAGAACCTTCAACCCCTGCGGGATGGCGTCGGCACTGGTTTCGTCTTCGTCACTCTCGCGGGCGTGGTCGGAGAAGCGCGGGATGTACAGCGTGACGGTGGTGCCTGCGCCGGGCGTGCTGGCCAGGGTGATGGCGCCGCGCGACTGCTTGACGAAGCCATACACCGTGCTCAAGCCGAGCCCGGTGCCTCGGCCAGCCTCCTTGGTGGTGAAGAAGGGCTCGAAGGCCCGTTCCTTCACGCTCTCGGGCATGCCGGTGCCGGTGTCGGACACC
Organism: Rhizobacter sp.; assembly: GCF_031412075.1. Lineage (GTDB taxonomy): Bacteria > Pseudomonadota > Gammaproteobacteria > Burkholderiales > Burkholderiaceae_C > Rhizobacter. Next base: position 1,869 of record NZ_JANOCG010000324.1, on the reverse strand, counting down.
GAAATCGCAACATAGGTGTCGGGCTGCTCGACCGCAAGATCGAAGTCGCCATGCAGCTCGGGCGGCAGCGTGTGGCAGAGCGCACCGCTGAAACTCAGCGTTCCACCCGTGGGCATGGCGTCGCGCGCGTTGATGGCGATGTTGAGCAAGGCCGATTCGAGCTGACCGGCGTCGGCCAGGCAGGGCGGGCAAGGCGTGGGCGTGTGCACCTCGATGCCGATGCGCTGGTCGAGCGTGCGCCGCAGCATGTCGGACAGCGAATCGAGCAGCACCGGCACCTCGATGAGGCTCGGGCTGAGCACCTGGCGGCGCGAGAAGGCCAGCAGCTTGCTCGTCAACTCGGCGCCACGCCGGCTGGCGCGGGCAGCAGCCGTCACGAGTTGCAAGGCGTAGGCATCGCCGCTCACGCAGGGGTGCTCTTCCAGCACCTGCAGGTTGCCCTGGATCACCGTCAGCAGGTTGTTGAAGTCGTGCGCAATGCCGCCGGTGAGCTGGCCGACGCTCTCCAGCCGTTGGGCGTGGTTGAGCGACTCTTCGGTCTGCACACGCTGCAGGTTGGCGGCCAGCAGGTTCGACAGCGATTCGAGAAAGTGCAGCTCGTCGTCGCCGAAACGCTGCGCCTGGCGCGAGTGCACGCTCAACACGCCCACCACCCGGCCCCGGTCGGACAAGGGCACGGCCAAGGCGCTGGTCAGCCCGGCGTCGAGGTAGCTTCGTGGCACCCGAAAACGCTGCTCACTCCAGTAGTCGGACACCACCACAGGGCGGCCCTGGGCCACCACGAAGCCCGGTGGCGTGTCGGGGTGGTTGGGCATGTGCGAACCCACGCCTTCTCCCGGCAGCAGGCCCACACCGGCGGCCACACGGAATTCCTGCCCGTTGGCCTCGAGCAGGTAGACCAGGGCCACCTGCACTTCGAGCGCTTCGACCACCACCGCGGGCACCTGCTGCTGCAACACCTGCGGGTCGCGTGCGTTGACCGCGATGCGCCCCATCTGCGCCACATGTTCGCTGTAGTGGGCACGCTGCAAGGCACGCTTGACGCGCGGGTAGTTGCCGATGCCGCGAATGGCCACCACCACATGCGGCAAGCCGTCGCCCGCCAGCGGGCTGAGCGAGATCTCGACCATCACCTCGACGCCATCGCGCCGCTTGGCCACCAGCTCCATGTCGGTGCCCATCGGGCGCGGGCGCGGGTTCTTGGCGTAACTTTCGCGGTAGGTCGCGTGGCGCGGGCGGATGCTGTCGGGCACCAGGGTGTCGACCGAGAGCCCGCTCAGCTCGCCGGCGTCGTAGCCCAGCAGTGCGTCGGCGGCCGGGTTGGCAAGCTGAATCAACCCTTGCCCGTCGACCAGCAGCAGCGCGTCGGGGTAGGCCGAGAAGATCGAGCGAAAAAGCGCCGGCTCGTCGCCCAGATGCTTCATGCGGCACCCACGGCAGGCACGAACACATAACCCGCGCTGCGCACCGACTTGATGATCTGCGGCGCTTCGGGGTCGGCCTCGAGTTTCTTGCGCAGTCGGCCCACCTGCACGTCGACCGTGCGGTCGAAGGGGCCGGCCTCGCGGCCACGCGTCTGCTCCAGCAGGAAGTCGCGCGACAGCACACGCCCCGGGTGGCGCACGAACACGCACAACAGGTCGAACTCACCCGAGGTGAGCGCCACGTCGTGGCCTTGCGGGTGGGTCAGGCGGCGCGCGGCCGGGTCGAGCTGCCAGGCGTCGAACATCATCTTGGCCGAGGGGTCGGCCGCTGCCGGTGTGGCTGGCGTGGCAGCGGCGGGGGGGGGCGCCTGGATTGGGGGCACCCACCCCGTGGTGGGCCCGACCACCACGCCCACGGAGAAAGGGTTTGTGTGGTAGTAGTGGG
>NZ_JANOCG010000323.1:0-4342 GCF_031412075.1 Rhizobacter sp. | reverse complement strand
CCTTTTGCCAGCGAGAAGCTCAAGGAAGCGCGCTACGCTTTCAGCGACCAGGAGGTGAAGCCCTATTTCACCGAGACCAAGGTGCTGAGCGGGCTGTTCCGCATCATCGAGACGCTGTTCGAGGTGAGCATCCGCCCCGACACGGCCGAGGTGTGGCACCCCACGGTGCGCTTCTTCCGCATCGAGCGGGGCTCGCAACTGGTCGGCCAGTTCTACCTCGACCCCTATGCCCGCACCGGCAAGCGCCCCGGCGCCTGGATGGACGACGTGCGTGGCCGCTGGGCCCGCCCCGAGGGCGTGACACAAACGCCGGTGGCCCACCTGGTGTGCAACTTCACCCCACCGGCCGACGGCAAACCGGCGCTGCTGACGCACGACGAAGTCACCACCCTCTTCCACGAGTTTGGCCATGGCTTGCACCACATGCTCACGCAAGTGAACGACGTCGGCGTGGCCGGCATCTCCGGCGTGGAGTGGGACGCGGTGGAGCTGCCCAGTCAGTTCATGGAAAACTTCTGCTGGGAGTGGGAGGTGCTCAAGCACCTCACCGCCCACGTCGACACTGGCGAGCCCCTGCCGCGCGCGCTGTACGACAAGATGCTCGCCGCCAAGAACTTTCAAAGCGGGCTGCAAACACTGCGGCAGATCGAGTTCTCGCTGTTTGACATGCGCATCCATGCCGAACAAGGCAGCGAAGACCGCGTCCAGCAGATCGCCGACGAAGTGCGCGCTGAAGTGGCGGTGTTCACGCCACCAGCGTTCAACCGCTTCCAGCATTCGTTCTCGCACATTTTTGCCGGCGGTTATGCGGCCGGCTACTACAGCTACAAGTGGGCCGAGGTGCTGAGCGCCGACGCCTGGAGCGCGTTTGAAGAGACCAGCGCGCTCGACCCCGAGACGGGGCGCCGCTACCGAGAGGCCATCCTTGAAGCGGGCGGCAGCCGCCCGGCGATGGAAAGTTTCAAGGCCTTCCGAGGCCGAGAGCCACGAATTGACGCACTTTTGCGTCACCAGGGCATGGCCTGATGCCTAAAATTTGCACGGCTGTCAGCATCGGCCGTCTCCGGAGTACCTGAACATGACCCAACGCACACGCGCGCTTCTGAGCCTGGCCACATCGGTGGCTGCGGCATCGCTCTTCACCGCCCTGCCTGCCCACGCGCTCTACAAGGTGGTTGGGCCGGACGGCAAGATCACCTACACCGACCGGCCCGCGGTCAGCACTGAAAGCAAGGTACAGCAAGTCGGCAGCGGCGGCTCGGTCGCCAATGACGTGGCCATGCCCTACGAGGTGCGGCAGGCGGTGCAGCGTTTCCCTGTCACGCTGTATGTGGCACCCGACTGCTCACCGTGCGACTCGGGTCGGCAATACCTCCGCCAGCGTGGTGTGCCCTTCTCCGAAAAAATGGTGACCACCGCCGACGACAGCAACGCGCTGCAGCGGCTCACCGGTACCACCAGCCTGCCTGCGCTGACGGTCGGCGCCCAGATCATTCGCGGTTGGCAACGTGAAGATTGGGCCTCGTACCTCGACGCCGCCAGCTACCCCAAAGAGTCGCGCCTGCCGACGAACTTCCCGCAAGGCAAGGCCGAGCCGCTGACCGAGGCGCAGCAGGCGAAACCCGCCCCTGCGCGAACCCCTGCACCCACCGCGGCACCCGCGCCCGAGCCGGCACCGCCGCCCTCGGGCATCCGCTTCTGAGCCTCAGGCGCGGCCCACCCGCCGCGCCTGCCAGCTGCCCGCGCCCACCGCGGCGCCCATCAGCCAGAACAGCGTCGACGCGCCGATCGCCGCACCCACCGCACCAAACAACAGCGGCATCAACGCGCTGCTGGCGTTGATGGTCATGGAGCGCAACGCAATCGCCTCCCCATGCCGATCGCTTGGCGTGAGGTGGTGCAAGGTGCTCATGATCATCGGGTTGACGGCGCCGAGCGCCAGGCCCAATGAGGTGGCACAGACCGCCATCAGCCAGGCCGAGTGCACCCAGGGGTAGATGCTGAACACCAGCGCGGTGAGCAGCATCGCGCCCACCAGCACCTGGTGCTCGCGCAGGCGGTGCGACAAGAACGGGATGAGCACGCGCACCCCAGCCACCGCCGCCGCAAACGCGCCCAAGATGAGCCCGATCGCCGACGCACTGAAACCACGCTCGTGCCCGATCACCGGCACGAGGAAGGAGTGCAGGTCCCAACTCGACGACATCAAGAAGTTCACCAGCAGCAGGCGCTGCATGCCCGGCAGTGTCAAGAGCTCCCACGAGGCGCGTTTTGGGCCCGTCGAGATCACGGCCGTTGTCACTTCCACCGGCACCTGCCGCGACCACCAGAAGGTGGCGAGCGGCAGCAACGCCAGCGCCACGAACGCCCCTCGAAACCCCACCGCGTCGATCAAGGCGCCCGCCATCACGGGCCCCACCACATTCGACAGCGCGGGCGCCAGGCCCAGCCAGCTGAAGACGCGTGTGAGCCCTGCGCGATCACCTTCTGCCAGCCGCCCCGCCGTGCGCTGAATCGCGATCAGGCCGAAATTGGTGCCCACGCCACACAGGCAGGCGGCCAGGCACAGCAGCCCGAACTGCCACGCCACGAAACAGGTGGAAGCCACCGCGATCAGGCCGCCGAACACCGTCATGCCCACCGCCAGGTGCACCGGCAGGTGGTAGCCATGGCGATCGGCCATGCGCCCCGCATACAAGGAAGACACCACCGGCGCCGCCGCAAACAAGCCGAGCAACACGCCCACCGCCCAGGTCGGCTGGCCACTGTTCAAGGCCAGCAAGGGCCCCGCCACTCGCACGCCCGCCATGCACGAGTGCAGGCAGACCTGGCCCATGATCAAGGCCAGAAGGGGGCGCGAGAAACGGGCCATGTCAGACCGGCGCCCGGCCGCCCGAAGCCGGGCTGAGCCCCCTTGGGGGGCAGGAGCGAAGCGACGTGGGGGCTGCCATACCTCAGGTGTCGGGCTCCAGCAGGTCACCCGACGAACCATCGGACGGCAAAGGCAGCACCAGCTTGGCCTTCGCTTCAGGCAAGGCCTCGACCGAGCGCAACTCGCGCGACATCGCACGCGCCCTCACCTCGGCCTGCAAGATGTTGTTGCTGGCCTCGTCGAGCTTCTTCTTGGTCTTGGCCAGCACGTCGCCGAACTTGGCGAACTCGGTCTTGACAGCGCCCAGCACCTCCCACACTTCGACCGATCGTTTCTCAAGTGCCAGCGTGCGAAAGCCCATCTGCAAGCTGGTGAGCGTGGCGAGCAAGGTGGTCGGGCCGCACAACATCACGCGGTATTCGCGCTGCATCGACTCAACCAGCCCCGCACGGCGCAAGGCCTCGGCGTACAAGCCTTCGGTGGGCACGAAGAGAATGCCGAAGTCGGTGGTGTGCGGTGGCGCCACGTACTTGTCGCGAATGGTCTTGGCCTCCAGCCGCAGGCGTTGCTCGATCGCCTTGGCAGCCAGCTCGGCGCCGGGTGCGTCCGCGCGGTCGTGCGCGTCGAGCAGGCGGTCGTAGTCCTCGCGCGGAAACTTGGCGTCGATCGGCAGCCACAGCGGCACACCATCGGCGCGCTGGCCCGGCAGGCGGATCGCAAACTCCACCCGTGCGCCACTGCCCGGCACGGTCTCCACGTTCTTCGCGTATTGATCGGGCGTGAACACCTGTTCCAGCAGGCCGGCGAGCTGCACCTCGCCGAAGGTGCCGCGTGTCTTCACGTTATTCAACACACGGTTGAGCGAGCCCACGTCCTTGGCCAGCACCTGCATCTCGCCCAGGCCCGCATGCACCTTGTCGAGCCGGTCGGCCACCAGCTTGAAACTTTCACCCAGGCGCAGCTCCAGCGTGGCGTGCAACTTTTCATCGACCGTGGCGCGCATCTGCTCGAGCTTTTGTTCGTTGCCCTGCTGCAAGGTGGTGAGCCGCTGCTCGACGGCGGTGCGCACATCGCCGAGGCGGCGCTCGTTGGCCTCGGAGAGCGCGCGTAACTGCTCTGCAATGGCCTGCTGCATGGCCGCCAGCTGCGTGCGAAAGCCGTCGATCTGCTCGCCCTGAAGGCGGGCCACGCCGGTTTGTGCGCCGGTCAGCGTCTGCTGAAAGTTGGCCAGCGTGCTGCCCAGCTCCTGGCGCGTGCCCTGCGCGCTGCGGCCCAGCTCGTCGCGCAGCTCACGTTCCAGCCTCTCGCTGGATGCGCGCATCTCTGTTTTCAGCGAGTCATCGACGGGCGGCCGGCGAAACACCAACCAGAGCAGCAGCAAGAGATTGAGAACGGCCAGCGCCGCAACGAACCACCACGGTGTTTGCATGCGGGTGATTCTCTCAGGGGGCAGGCCGCAAGACTTCGGGG
>NZ_JANOCG010000322.1:0-6673 GCF_031412075.1 Rhizobacter sp. | reverse complement strand
TCACTCATGCCGATGCCGGTGTCGCGCACTGAAAAGCGCAGTGTCACCCGATCACGCGCCGCCAGCACGGCGCGCACGGTCACCACCACGATCTCGCCGGTTTCGGTGAACTTGACCGCGTTGGCGCACAGGTTGATGAGTACCTGCTCCAGCCGCAACGAGTCGCCGACCAGCACCGCCGGCACCTCGGGGGCGGTGTTCATCAAAAGCTCCAGCCCTTTTTGCTGGGCCTTCAGGCCGACCACCGCCGTGACACGGTCGAACACCGTCTGCAGCTCGAAGGGGCGTGCCTCCAGGTCGAGCTTGCCGGCTTCGATCTTGGAGAAGTCGAGGATGTCGTTCAGGATGCCCAGCAGCGAGTCGGCCGCGGCGCGAGCCTTCTGCAAATAACCACGCTGGCGCGTGTTGAGATCGCTGCGCAGGGCCAGGTCGGTCATGCCGAGGATGGCGTTCATCGGCGTGCGGATCTCGTGGCTCATGTTGGCCAGGAACTCGGCCTTGGCGCGTGTGGCGGCGTCGGCCACGTCGCGCGCTTCGGCCAGCTCGCGGGTGCGCGCCGTGACCTTCATCTCCAGCGAGTCGTTGGCTTCGGCCAGCTCACGGGTGGCCTCACGCAAGCGCCCCCGCATGGTTTCGTGGGCCTGCGCCAGGGCATCGAGCTCGGCCCAGCGTGCCTTCACGCGCAGCGGCTCGTCGAGGTTCATCTGGCCGATGCGCTCACTTTGTTGCGCCAGCTCGGCAAGGGGCTCGGTGAAACGTTTGGCCCACCAACCCGCCGCCAGCCAGGCGAGCAGCAGGCTGGCGAGCGCAATCGCGGTGCCGAGCTGCACCGGCTTCGACAAGGCGGGCGCAAAGTCGGCCAGTGGCGCCATCGTCACGACCCAGAAGGTCTGAGTGCCGAACTGGCTGCGCTTGAAGGTGGCCAGCCAGGCCTGGCCATCGACACTGAAGCGCAGCAGGTGGTTGTCGGCCGCGCCCTCCCTGCGCCAGCGGCGGTAGCCCTCGGTGAGGGGCGCCACATCGAGCGCGTCGGCCTGCTTGAGCACCGCCGCTTTCATCGCCGCGTCGTCGGCAAATCGGCTCGCACGTGGAATGCCCACCACCTTGCCGTCTTGTGTGAACACCGTGACAAAGCCGCTGCGGCCGGCCACGATGTCGCGCGTGAAACGCGACAGGTCGATCAGCTTGATGTCGCTCGTCATCAGGTGGCGCAGACCACTGGCGGCCGTCCAGCGCACCACCACCGACAGGCCCGGCTCGTCGGACGAACGGAAGGTGTAGGGCTCGCTCCAGAAGATCTCGTCGTCGCTCGCCAGGCCCATGCCGCCCTTGAACCAGGGCCGCGTGCGGGCGTCGTAGTCGATCGGTTTGAGCTCGTCGCTCTGCAGCTTGCCGTCTGCGCTCCAGGCGAGAAAGCGGGCACGGCCGGGGTTCTTGAGCGGGTCGGTGAGGCGGTTGAGCCAGCGCTCGTCGCCTACGCGCAGCAGCAGCAACTCGCGCCCCTCGGCATTGGCCACCACCATCGACGACAGCTGCGGCCCCCGCACCAGCAGCGGCTGGAACAAGGTGTTGAAACGTTCGGGTTGCTCGATGTCGATCAGCCCGCCCTCGCCCCAGTCGCGGTTCAGCCGAGCGATCGCCTCGACACGGTCGACCAGCGTGCGCATGCGCCCCTCGACCTGCCCCGAGGCCTCACGCAGCTGCGCAGTGGCCAACTCATCGCCAACCGGTGCGATCACCAACGCATACAGCGCCGTGATGAAAGCCAGCAGCGCACCCAACACCAGCGTGAACGCGGCAACGACCAGGCTGCGGCGCAAGGAGATGCGCGGGGTGAGGCCCGATTCCGGCATGAGGTGACGGGTGCGTGGGGGTGCGGACCATCATGCCACGCAGCCCACACCGTGCAAGCCAGCGCAAACACGCAGGGCGCAGCACGCCCCGCGTGGGCTCACATGCCCTTGAAGAGCCCGGTGAAACTGCGGCTGACTTCGAGCTTCTCGGTGTGGCCCTTGACGCTGACCAGCTGGCGGCCGCGCATGTCGCGGCTCACGCCGGCAATGGCGCGTGTGTTGATCAGGGTGGACCGGTGGATCTGCCAGAACGCTTCAGGGTCCAGCTCGTCGATCAGTTCCTTGATGGGCTTGCGGATCAGCGCCTCGAGCGTGGCCGTCTGCACCCGGGTGTACTTTTCGTCGGAGATGAAAAACAGCACGTCGTCGACCGGGATCATCTGGATGCTCTGGCCCACGGTGGCCTGGATCCACTTGAGGCGCTGCGCCGCCGCGCCCGGGTTGAGCTGGTGGGCGAGCTTGTGCAAGAGCTGCTGCATGTCGGCGCCGGCCGAGGGCGGCGGCTCGTGCGTGGTCTCGCGCAGCGCCAGGCGTTTGCGCACACGCTCGACGGTGAGCTGCAGGCGCTCTCGTTCGGCCGGCTTCAGCACATAGTCGACCACCCCTTGCTCGAAAGCTTCGACAGCGTATTGGTCGTAGGCGGTGATGAAGACGATCTCGCAGCCGGGCCAGTCTTCGGTTTCGTCGGGGATCTGCGCGATCTGCCGTGCGGCTTCGACGCCGGTCATGCCAGGCATGCGGATGTCGAGAAAAACGATGTCGGGCTGGTGCTGGCGGGTCAGCTCGACGGCCTCGATGCCGTTCTTGGCCTCGGCCACGATCTGCAGCTCGGGCCACACTTCGCCCAGACGCGCTCTGAGTTGCTCGCGCATCAAACGTTCGTCATCGGCAATCACCGCCCTCATATGGCCTCTCCAGAATGTGAGGTGTATGGCACGGTGATCGTCACCGCCGTGCCGCCGCCCGGATTCTCCGCCACCGTGAGGCCGGCCTTGTTGCCATACAGGAGCTGCAACCGTTCGCGGATGTTGGCGAGACCAATGCCGGTGCCGGCGGTCGCCGCCTTGCCGAAGCCGAGGCCGCTGTCGGCCACCTTCACGGCCAGCTTGCCGTGCACGATCTCGGCGCTGACGGTCAGCGAGCCGCCTTCGGGCTTGGGCTCCAGCCCGTGCTTGATGGCGTTTTCAACCAGGCTTTGCAACATCATCGGCGGGAACTCGGCCGACAAGAGGCCATCGCTCACGCGGATGTCGGTTGACAGGCGGTCTTCCATGCGCACCTTCAAGATCTCCAGGTATGGCCGGATCACCGCGAGCTCGCGCGCCAGGTCGCGGTTGCCCTGCTGCGCATTGGCCTCGCGCATGGTCGGCATGCTGGCGCGCAACAAGGCGATCAGGTTCTTCTGCATCTTGCTGGCACGCGGCGGGTCGGTCTCGATCAGGTGGTCGATGCTGGCCAGGGTGTTGAACAGGAAGTGCGGCTCCACCTGCGCCTGCATCGCAGCCATGCGGGCCTCGACCACCTGGCGTTTGAGCGCCTCGCTCTCGGCCATCTCGGTGGCGACCACCACCTGCGCTTCGGCCTTGAAGCGGCCGGCCGCCATCAGCTTGATGATCCCCGAGACGAAGATCAACAAGAACACGAACGGCGGCAGGTGGTCGCCCGGGCGGAAGGCCTTGATGCGGATCTCGCGCATGCCGTTGGCTTGTTCTTCGGCCTCGCGGGCCTCGGCGATGGCTTCCTTGATGGCTTCCTTGGCTTCCGAGATCGCCTCACGCACCTCCTCGTTGGTGCCTTCCTCGGGCACCTGGACCTTCACCCCCGGCAGGTCGATGAACACGCCGCGCCCAGGCGCGCTGGCCGCTGAAGCGGGCTGCGCGGGAGCACTCGCCGGACCGACCCGCACACCCTGCTTGTCGATGGTGATGGCGTAGTTCTTGCCGTTGATGTCGAAGGTCGCCTTCTCCGTGCCCGGAGGGGTGGGCGCTGCCGGGGGCTTGGGTGGGGCAAAGCGTCGCGGCTTGAAGATGACCGTGTCTTCACCCCAGTGCAGGTTGAACGGCGGCAGCCCGGACAAGATGCCAGCGCTGATCAGCGCCAGCACCGCGAGCAGGAAAAAGCGCTTCCAGCTGATGCTGTCGAGCCAGCGCGCGTAAGCCGTGAGGCCACGCTTCAGCGAGGCAAAAAAACCGTCGGCTTTGCCTTGGGTGGAGGGAGCAGATGAAACCATGCAGGCACTGTAAGCGCCGCCACCCGCTGGCTGCCAGCGGCAAGCGACAGGCCGGACAACGGCCCGGACAGGCTGCGGGCAGCGCCGACGGGCGTCAGCGCTACCGGCGGGTCACCAGCAGGGCTCACAAGAAACCGAGCCGCCGGTTGGTGCCGAAGTTGGCGAGGTTGGGCAACACGCTGTCGAGCTGCGCATCGCTCGCGCCGAACCAAGCCAACAAGGTGGCGGCGTACTGGTCGACCGAGGTGGTGGGCAGCCAGCGGCCTTGCAGCTCCCAGCTGTCGACACCCACGTCGTTGATGCCGCCCAGCGCCAGCTCGGGGAACGTGCCGTAGCTCGCGCCGCCGTTGACCGCGCCGCCCAGCACGAGGTGGGTGTTGCCCCAGGCGTGGTCGGTGCCGGTGCTGTTGTTGGGGGTGAAGGTGCGGCCGAAATCGCTTTGTGTGAAGGCGGTGACGGCATCGTCGAGCTGCAGCGCTTTCATGGCGGCGTAGAAGGCGCCCAGCGCATCGCCCAGCTCCTTGAGCAGGTTGGCGTGCGCGCCGGTGGTGGGCGCGCCAGCCATCAGCTGGTTGCCGTGGGTGTCGAAGCCATCGAGTGCAGCAAAGAACATCTGCTTGTCGCCGCCCACGGTGGCGCTGCCGGCGATCAGCTTGGCGATCTGGTACAGCTGGCCCGCGAGGCCGGTGGTCAACTCGCCCTGCCCGGCCATCAAGGGGGCAAACGCGGTGTCGATGGCCGCCAGCGCACCGGCGCCGCCCGGCTCGATGGCCACCAGCCCACCGAGGCGCTCTGACACGCTGAACGCGTTGCGCTGCGCGGTGGCGTAGGCCTCGCCGAGCTCGGTGTCTTGGCCGGCGGCATAGAGCACGTTGAGCGCGTCCTTGCGCGCCACATAGGGCGCGTATTGCTGCGCGTCGGCGGCAAGCACCCAGGCGCCGAAGTTGTCGCCGGGGGTGTCGGGCAGCACCAGCGGCGAGATGGTTTCCGTGAGGCCGAAACGCGTGCTGCCGGCCACCGAGATCACCGGGTTGACGGTCTGCAGCGCCGCCGACGCGCGACCGCCCCAGCCGCTGCGGCTCATGGCGTGGGTGTGGCCGGTTTCCCACTCGATCTGCTGGTCGGAGTGCGAAAACAGGTTGGCCGGCATCTCGCTCGAGCTGCCCGGCAGCGCGCGGAACTGCGCCTTGCTCATGGGCCGCACCAGGGTGCCGAGGTTGAACACCGGCGCGAGCTTGCCTTCGGCCCAGGCGGGTGCGAGGGCGCTCAGCGAAGGGTGCATGCCGTAGTTGATGCCGCTCATCGGCAGCAGGCTGGTGCGCGGCAGGGCCAGGCCTCGGCGCACCGCAGCGTACTGGTTGTAGCGCGCGGTGTCGGTCGGCACGATGGTGTTGAGCCCGTCGTTGCCACCGTAGAGAAAGATGCAGACCAGGGCCTGGTAGTGGCCGGCGCGGGCGGGCTTGGTGCCCAGCGTGAGGTTGGCCACGGTGCCCAGACCGAGTGCGCCGGCGAGGCCGGCGCTGTTGCGCAGCAGCCATTGGCGTCGGTTCAGGGTGGGGGCGGCGGCAGCGTTTTTGCGGTTCATGGTGTCGTGCCCTCAGCGTTGGATCTGGTAGTGCGGCGAGCCGTAGACCAGGAAGGCCGCGGTCTTCACCCGGTTGACGCGCCAGTTGGTAGGGTCGTTGGTCGACGTCCACCAGGCGGTGGCGCGCACCACCTCGTTGCGCGCGGCGGTGGGCAGGCTGCGGCCGAGCGCCAGCATCGAGATGCGGTCGACCAGTGCGCCGGCGTCGGTGGCGTCGGCAGTGAAGGCGTTGAGGTTGACCACGGTGCCCAGGGGGCTGGGCGCGCCGCTCTGGTTGGCGGGCGTGCCGCCCCAGTCGAGCAGGTAGGTGAGGAAGTTGAGCCGCGACAACGCGGTGTTGGCGTTGTGGATGCCAAAGGTTGGGCCCACCAGCGAGGTGCCGGCCACGGGGTAGTCGGGCGGGTAGAAGTTGAACACCGAGGGTGGGCGGAACACATGCTGGCGCATGGTTTCGCCCCACCACCAGCTCAGGGCCTCGCCGTCGCTCGCGCCGTTCAGGCCACGCAGCACGCCGGTGAACAGGTGCACCGGCTCGCGCAGCCTGCCGGCGTTGCGCCCGATGCTGTCGCCACGGGCTTCGGTATCAAGCAGCACGGCGGCCACGGTGGCGGCCAGGTCACCGCGCTGCCCGCTGCCAAATGTGAGGTAGCGGCCGGAGGTGAAGGCCGCCGCCACCCGGCCCACGTAGGCCGGCGAGGGGTTGCTGCTGACCAGGTGCTGGATCAGCTGCTTGCCGATGAAGGGCGCGGTGTTGGGGTGGCTGATGACGCTGTCGAGCACCGTCTCGAGTGCGGCGGGGGCGGTGTGGTTGGCCGCGAGCGAATAACCGTTGAGCAGGGAGCGCGCGGCGGTGTCGTGGTAACGGGCCACGGGGATCATGTCGCCGTCGTTGGCGCCACCGTAGTAGCGGCAGTTGGCGCCAGTGGGCCAGCAGCCATACGAGTTGGCGCCGCCCGAGGGGTAGGTCCAGCCGGTGATAGAGTAGGCGTAGGCACGAACGTTGTC
>NZ_JANOCG010000321.1:0-8731 GCF_031412075.1 Rhizobacter sp. | reverse complement strand
TACGTGGAGCAAAGCGTGCTGGACTTGCCTCGCATCTACATCAACGGCGGGCGGCGTGGCTACCTCGTGGGCATCGCGCCACAGGTGCTGGTCGAGCTGCTGAATGCCAAGCCGGTGCAATGTGCCGGTGCAGAATAGCTGCACAACCACAACACCAGCCCCTCACTGATGGAGACCTTCTACCCCGCCGCCGCCGTGCTCGTGGCCTACCTGATCGGCTCGCTCTCGTTTGCCGTGATCATCAGCCGCGTGATGGGCCTGTCTGACCCGCGCAGCTACGGCTCGGGCAATCCCGGCGCCACCAACGTGCTGCGCTCGGGCAACAAGGCAGCCGCCATTCTCACGCTGCTGTTCGATGCCTTGAAGGGCTACGTGCCGGTGCTGCTGGTCGACCTGTATGGCGCGCCTTACGGCCTGGGCACGGGCACGATCGCACTCGTCGGCCTCGCGGCTTTCCTCGGCCACCTGTGGCCGGTGTTCTTTCGCTTCCAGGGCGGCAAGGGCGTGGCCACGGCGGCGGGTGTGCTGTTGGCCTTCAACCCCTGGCTGGGTCTGGCCACCTTGCTCACCTGGGTGATCATCGTGGCCTTCTTTCGCTACTCGTCGCTCGCCTCCATCGTGGCGGCGGTGTTCGCGCCGTTCTACCAGCTGCTGATCTGGGGTGGCGGCCCGATCGCCCTGGTCACGGTGGTGATGGGCTTGCTGCTGGTCTGGCGCCACAGCGCCAACATCCAGAAGCTCATCGCCGGCACCGAAAGCAAGCTCGGCCAGAAGGCCGCGGCGACGACACCACACAAAGGGAAGAAGTCATGACCCATGCAGTGCGCCGTTTCCATGTGGGTGATCGGCTGTCGGAGATGGCCATTCACCACGGCACGGTCTATCTCGCCGGCCAAGTGCCCGACGACACCACGCAAGACATTCGCGGCCAGACGCGCCAGGTGCTGGCCATGGTCGACAAGCTGCTCGCCGAAGCGCACACCGACAACGCGCACATCCTGATGGCGCAGATCTTTCTCGCCGACATGGCTGACTTCAAAGGCATGAACGAGGTGTGGGACGACTGGGTCGCACCCGGCGATGCGCCCCCACGCGCCACGGTGCAGGCGCAGCTCGCCAAGCCGGAATGGAAGATCGAGATCGTGGTAACGGCGGCCCTGAAGGCCTGAGCGCCTATTCGGCTCTCAAGCCGAGCCGCGCCGGGTCACCCCGGCCGATGCGCCCGAGCAGCGGCAGCTCGCCGGTGAGGTCGACCACCGTGGTCGGTTGCATCGGGCAGGCACCGGCATCGACCACCGCCTGCACCTGGCCGGCGACGCGCTCGCGGAGTTCATCGGGGTCGTTCATCGGCTCGGTCTCGCCAGGTGCAATCAAGGTGGTCGACAACAAGGGCTGGCCAAAGATGTCGAGCAGCTCTTGCAGCATCTTGTGCTCCGGCACACGCAGGCCGATGGTGCGGCGCGATGGGTGCGACACACGGCGCGGCACTTCCTTGGTGGCTTCCAGGATGAAGGTGAACGGCCCCGGTGTGCCGAGTTTCAGCAGGCGGTACTGCTTGTTGTCCACACGCGCATAGCTCGCCAGCTCAGATAAATCGCGGCACAAGAGCGTGAGGTGGTGTTTGTCGTCGACCTCGCGAATGCGGCGCAGCTTCTCGGCTGCGGCCTTGTCGTCGAGGTGGCAGACCAGCGCATAGCTCGAGTCGGTGGGCACGGCCGCGATGCCGCCGTCGTGCAAGATTTGCGCGGCCTGCTGGAGCAGGCGCATCTGCGGGTTCTCGGGGTGGACTTCAATGAACTTGGGCATGGGCGCCGAGTTTGCCGCTATTCGGCCGTGAGAGCCGATTCACTTGGCGCGATGCGCTGCGCCGCGGCGCTCTCGCGCAGGTTGAGCCATACCGACGCTGCCCCGCACGCCGCCACCACCGCCATACCGACGAAGGCCCAGCCGTCGGGCACGTGCTTGAACACCAGCCAGCCAGTGAAGCTGGCGAAAGCGATCTGCATGTAGGTGAAGGGCATCAGCACCGGCATCGGCGCCACACCCAGCGCGAGGATCAGGCACAGGTGCCCGGCCGTGCCCGCACAGCCCGCGAGCACCAGCAGCGCCCAGATCGACGGCGGTGCGGCTTGCAGCGCGGCCCAGGCCTGCAGCGGCTGAAACGCCAGCGCCACGATGCCGACGATCACCGTGCCCACCAGCCCGGTGTAGAAGTGCGTGGTCAGCGGGTGCTCCAGGTGCGAGAGCTGGCGTGTAAGCAGTTGAAAGCCTGCGTAGATGAGCGCCATCGCCAACGGAATCACCGCCACCCAACCAAACAGCCCGCTGCCCGGGCGCACCACGATCAACGCGCCGATGAAACCGCCGACGACGAGCGTCGCACGCAACGCCGACACGTGCTCGTGCAAGAAGGTGGCGGCCAGCACCGTCACCAGCACCGGCGTGAGCATGCCCACCGACGTGAACTCTGCGACCGGCATGTATTGAATGCCGAAGAACAGCAGCGCGCTCGTGGCCAGCAGCAGCGAGCCACGCAGGGTTTGAAAGCGCGGGTGTTCGCTGCGAAACAGGTTGCCCCCGCCGCGCGCCCAGCGCACGGCCAGCCACGCACCCATGATCAGCGCCTGCAGCGCATAACGTGCAAACAGGGCCACGATCACGGGCAGCGCCTGCCCCAGGTATTTGGCCGTGGTGTCCAGCGTGGCGAAGCACACGCCCATTGTGAGGATGAGGCCGATGCCCAGCAGGGGCCGGGCCTTGGCGCCGCCCGGCAGTGACGGCCCCCGGCTCACGGGTGCTGCACCCGCTCGCTTAAGGCCTCCCACACGGGGGTGAGTTTCTTGGGCAGCGCAGGCAGGCCGCCCAGGTCCATGTGGCTCTCGATGGGGCTGTGGAAGTCGGAGCCGCGCGAGGCCAGCAGGCCGAACTCGAGCGCGGTGTCGGCGTATTTGGCGTAATCCGACGTGGTGTGGCTGCCGGTCACCACCTCGACGCCCTGGCCGCCGTGGGTCTTGAACTCGCTGAACAAGGCGTACTCCTCGTTGGGCGTGAACTTGTAGCGGCCGGGGTGGGCAATGACGGCGATGCCGCCGGCCTGCGTGATCCAGCGCACCGAGTCGCCGAGCGATGCCCAGCGGTGCGGCACGTAGCCGGGCTTGCCTTCCACCAGGTACTTGCGAAACACCTCGTAGGTGTCGTTGCACACGCCACTCTCGACCAGGTGCCGCGCGAAGTGGGTGCGTGAGATCAGCTCGGGGTTGCTCACGTAGCGGAGCGCGCCTTCGAAGGCGCCGTGGATGCCGACCCGGGCCAGGCTCGCTGCCATGTCGCGGGCACGTGCTTCACGACCACCGCGTGTGGCACGCAAGCCCGCCTGGAGTGCCACGTTGTCGGGGTCGAAACCGAGGCCGACGATGTGCACCGTGACGTCGGCAAAGGAGATCGAAATCTCGGTGCCGGTGAGGTAGGCCATGCCGTGCACGGCTGCGGCTTCGCGGGCGCGGTGCTGGCCGCCCACCTCGTCGTGGTCGGTCAGGGCCCACAGGTCGACGCCGTTGGCACGCGCGCGTGCCGCCAGGGCCTCGGGTTCGAGCGTGCCGTCGGAGACGACGGAATGGCAGTGCAGGTCGGCGTTGAGAATGCTCACCGCCAGATTGTAGGCAGCAGCCCCTGCTGCTGCCCGCCAAGGGTCAACGGTCGACGCGGTACAGCCGCCCGCTGTCGGTGAGAAAGTACAGCCATCCGTCGGGGCCTTGTTTCACGCAACGGATGCGCTGACCCAACGAGGCGAACAGCCGCTCGCGCGACACCTCCGCATTGCCGTTGAGCACCACGCGCCACAAGGCGGTGCCGGCCAATGCACCGAGGAACACATTGCCCTGCCACTCCGGGAAGCCGCTGCCGGTGTAGAAGGTGAGGCCGCTGGGGGCAATCGACGAGGAGGGTGTGGGTGTACCCGGCGCAGGCCAGCGACTCACCGGCTCGGGGTATTGCGGCGCATGCACGCCGCCGCCGATTTCGCAGCCGGCGTTGGTGGCGCCGTAGTTGCAGCCGTAGCTCACGTTGGGCCAGCCGTAGTTCTGGCCCGGGCGGGCGATGTTGAGCTCGTCACCACCTTGCGGGCCGTGTTCCAGCTCCCACAACTCACCGGTGCTGGGGTGGATGGCGGCCCCCTGCGGGTTGCGGATGCCGTAGCTCCAGATGCCCGGGGAGGCGCCCGCGCCCATGTTCGGGTTGTCGCTGGGGATGCTGCCGTCGCGGTTGATGCGCACCACCTTGCCCAGGTGACTGGAGAGGCTTTGCGCCGGGCTGCCCTGCTGTCGCTCACCGAGTGTGATGAACAGTGTCTTGTCGGCGCGGAAGGCGAGCCGCGAGCCGAAATGGCCGTCGCCGCCGACCTTGGGCAGCTGCCTGAAGATCGGCGTGGGCGGGACGTCGAGCAACTGCCCGTTGGTCAGGTCGAGCCGGCCTCGGTTGACTGCCGTGCCACTGCCGCCCGTGCCCGCCTCCGAATAGGCAAAGTACACCCAGTTGGAGCCGGGGGTCGTGAAGTCGGGGTCGAGCACCACGTCGAGCAGGCCGCCTTGGCCCGACGACACCACCGCAGGCACGCCCGCCAGCGGGCTGGACTTGGTCGCGCCATCGGCACTCAAGACCACCATGCTGCCGCCTTTTTGCGTGATCAGCATGCGGCCATCGGGCAGGAAGGCCATGCCCCAGGGGCTGGCCAAGGTGCTGTTGATCACCGTGGCGCGGGCCGGCGCCGAGGGCGGCGCAGGCGAGAGCGGAGGCGGCGGCGGACTGTCGTCACCCGCACCACAGCTGGCCAGGGGTGCCACTGCCATGGCAGCGAACAGCGCGCCCAGTCGGGCGAGCCCGGCGCGGCGCTGCAGGTCAGGGTTCTGGGGTTTGCTCACGATTCTTGTCCTCGGGGGTGTGCGCAGAAGGCGTTCCAGGAAGTAGATCAGCCGGCAGACCAGCTGCCGAAACCGAATGCAACCGGAGATGCGGTGGCCAAAGCTCTGCGCCGGTTCAGCACCTTGGTGGCAAAACTCACGAACTAAGTTCGGCGGGTTCAACAAATTGCATGGCCGGCCGATACCACCGAAGGGTCATCTCGTTTCCGGGCGTTGCGCGGGCGTGGTGAGCCGCGTGATCGGCGCCCTGTGCGCCGACCACACGCTGGCCATTCTGGAGAACCTGGTGAAGCAAGTGGGTGACAAGGCGCAGCGCGACACAAGGCGTTGGCGGGTGTGCGCTGTGGCGTGGTTCTTCAGCGCGATGGCGGGCGCTTCCTTCGCGCAAGACCTGGCCTCGGTCTCGCTGGATCGGTTGCTCGATCTCGAAGTCACGGCGGCGTCGAAGTTTGCGCTTCGCCTGAGCGAGTCGGCGTCGTCGGCAACTGTGATCGGTGCCGACGAAATACGCGTGCTGGGTTACCGCACGCTGGGCGAAGCCCTGCAATCGGTGCGTGGCCTGGTGGTTTCTTCGGATCGCACCTACGCCTATCTGGGCGTGCGTGGCTACGCCGCGGCGGGCGACTACAACACGCGCATTTTGTTGCTCATTGATGGAAACCGCGTCAACGACACGGTGTTCGACCAGGCTTTCCTCGGCACCGAGTTCCCGCTTGACATCGATCTGGTCGAGCGCATCGAATTCATTCCGGGGCAGGGCTCGGCCGTGCACGGTGGCAACGCGCTGTTCGGTGTGGTCAACGTGGTGACACGCAGTGCCGGGGCTCGATCGGGCGGTGATGTGTCGGTGATCGCGGGCAGCGGCGCATGGCGCCAGCTTCGCGTCTCGGCCACCCAGCCCATTGGCGAGCACGGCCAGCTGCTGGCATCGGCCAACAAGCGCCGGGCGGGCGGGAGCGATGTGAAATATGTGTCGCTCGACTCCGACCCCGATGGCGGCGTCAGCCGGCGCACCGACCACGAGCGCGGCGAGCAGCTCTATCTCAAATACCAGCAGGCCGACGTGACGGCGACGCTGGTGTACGCCGACCGCACGAAAGGCGCCACCGCGTATCCCGGCGCGGTGTTTGGTGACACGCGCAATGCCTACCGCGATGCCATCACGCTGGCCGATGTGGCCCTGGCGCACCCGATCGATGCGGCCAACCTGTGGAAACTCAGGGTCTACGGCGGCCGCTACGCCTTCCAGGGCGACTACATGGTGGACTATCCGCCAGTCACCCTCAACCGCGACTTGGCCGAGTCGCGCTGGTGGGGCCTGGAAACGAATCTCTACACCCAGCACTTTGGCGGCCACAAGCTGGTGGTGGGCTTGGATCTGCAGAAGTCGCCCCGCAGCGATCAAGGCAACCTTGACGTGGATCCGACCACCACGGTCTACCTCGACGACCACCGCAGCAGCTCGCGCCAGTCGGTGTTTGCCGAGGACCAATGGGCGGTGTCTGCGCGCACGTCCATCACGGCCGGCCTGCGCTACGACCGCATTTCCGATGGCACCACATCGTCTGAATTCAGCCCGCGCCTGGCGCTGATCTCCCGGCCCCACGACGAGGTGGTGCTCAAGTTGATCCACGGCCGGGCGTTTCGCGCGCCCAACGCGTACGAGCGTTACTACGCCATCGAGGGGACCATCGGCTACAAGGGCAACGCCAACCTGCAGAACGAGCGTGTACGCGGCACTGAGGCGGTGCTGGAGTACCGGCCGTCGCTGTCCAGCCGCTGGCTCGCATCGGCCTACAGAAACCGCGCTGAAAAGCTGCTGGTGCAAACCGTCGACCCGTCCGACAACCTGCTCGTCTTCAACAACCTCGCCTCGATGCGCACCCGCGGCCTGGAGCTGGAGTTCGAGCGCGTGTGGGCGGCAGGTGCGCGCCTGCGTGCCAATTACAGCGTGCAAAGCGCGCACCACGATTCCGAGCAGAGTGTGGCGAGCAATTCCGTGCTGCGCCTGGGCAAGCTGGCCCTGGTGCAGCCCGTGGCGAGCGGCTGGACCGTCGGCTCCCAGACCGTGCTGGTCAGCCGGCGCGGCGAAGTGGCGGGTTATGGCGTGACCAGCCTCACCCTGTCGCGGGCCTGGCATGGCGATCGCAGCCACCTCTCGTTCAGTGCGTACGACGTGTTCGACCGCCGGCCCGACGACCCCGGCAGCGACTCCGTGTTGCAACCCGCCTCGCCGCAGGACGGGCTGAGCTGGCGCATCGAGCTGAAGCTCGCGTTCTAGGCATGCCTGTGTTCGTACGCCGCTGGACTCGACTGCTGCCCCTGCTGGCCATGCTGGGGTCATCGCCCGCGTGGGCGGTGGACGAGCAGGAGTTGAAGGCCGCCATCGTCTTCAACCTGATGCTGTTCGTGGAGTGGCCCACCGATGCGGTGGCTGCGAGCACCGTCAACATGGTCTTGTGCGTGAGCCCGATGAATGCCCTCAATGCACCCCTGAAAGCCCTGCAGGGGCGGCCGATTCGCAACCAGCTTCTCGAGGTGCGGGATCTGCCGTCCGGGGCCTCTCGTGCGCCCTGTCACGTGCTCTACCTGGATGCCGGTGACACCTTGCGCCAGGCCGCGATCAAAACGAGCCCGACCCCCGTGCTGGTGATCAGCGATGACGTGGAGGCGCCATCGCCCCAGGCCGCCATTGTGCTCAGGCACGTGGGCGGGCGCGTCGGCTTCGACGTCAACCTGGAAGCCGCCAGACAGGCGCGGCTGCAGCTCAGCTCCAAGCTCCTGCGGCTGGCGCGCCGGGTGAACGACCGATGAACACCGAACGCCGCAAAGACCCGTTTCGAACACCGACCGGCCCGCAGCTCGGGCGGCGCCTGACTCGCGCGGTGGTGGTGAGCGTGTGCACCGCCTTGTTGGTGTCCGGCTTGATCTTCGACGTTTTCGTCTATGTCTCGCAGCGCGTCGCGTTGGTGGACGACGTGACGGCCCAGGCCCGCATCGCGGCCGAAAACAGCTCGGCCGCCGTCTTGTTCAACGATGTCACCGCGGCGACGCAGACACTGGTGGGCCTTCAGTCCTCGGCGGCCATCGAGCGTGCCGACCTGCACGATGCGCAGGGGCACACCGTCGCCCGTTATATAGCCCCCGGCGTGCCCGCCGGCGATGTCGACACCCCGGCGAGCTTGCCGAGAGAGGGGCATGTGTTCGAAGACGGACGCCTGCACGTGAGGGCGCTGGTGCGCGAAGGCACGCGGGAGGTCGGCAGTGTCCACCTCAGGGTCAGCCTGCGGCCCCTGCACGAACGTGTGGCCACCTATGTCGCCATCACCCTCCTGGCGAGCGTGCTGGCTTTTGCGCTGGCCTTCGCGCTGGTGTTCGGCATACGCCGCGAGCTCGACGCCACCGAGCAGCGGCTCGACTACCTCGCCTACTACGATCCGGTCACCGGCTTGCGCAACCGCCATGCGGCCAACGAGCAGATCCAGCGCCTGATCGAGACCGTGGGTCGCACGAGCGATGGCTTTGCGCTGCTCTTGCTCGACCTCGACGACTTCAAGGTCGTCAACGACACGCTGGGCCATGGCGTGGGCGACGAACTCTTGCGCGCGCTGGCTTCACGCCTGACGAAGTTCATGCGGCCGTCCGACGTGGCATTTCGTTTCGGCGGCGACGAATTCGTGATCCTGTCGCCGCGTGTGTCCGACGCCATGCACATGAAGTTGCTCGGACAGGCGGCCATGCTGGCCTTCGACGAGCCCTTGAAGGTGGGCGTGCACGAGCTGCGCGTGCGCGGCAGCGTGGGTGTGGCGCAGTTC
>NZ_JANOCG010000320.1:0-3990 GCF_031412075.1 Rhizobacter sp. | reverse complement strand
GAGTTCGATCGCCTGCTCGGCGCCGATTGGTTGAGTGAAGCCGTGTTCGTCGACCAGTCGCCCATCGGCAAGACCGCGCGCTCCAACCCGGCCAGCTACGTGGGTGCCTTCGACGAGATCCGCAAGCTCTTCGCGCAATCGACGCTCGCCGCGCAGCGTGGCTACGGCGCCAGCATGTTCAGCTTCAACGCCGGCGACGGGCGTTGCCCCACCTGCGGCGGCTCGGGCTTCGAGCATGTGGAGATGCAGTTCCTGAGCGACGTCTACCTGCGCTGCCCCGACTGCGACGGTCGCCGCTACCGCGCCGAGCTGCTGGAGGTGAAGATCGACCGCCGCCTGCCCGGCGATGTGTTGCGCGAGATGAGCGTGGCCGACGTGCTGGAGCTCACCGTGAGCGAAGCCGTGCAGTTGTTCGCCAACGACTGCGAGGTGCTGCGTGTGCTGCAACCCATCATCGACGTGGGCCTCGAGTACGTGAAGCTGGGCCAACCCGTGCCCACGCTGAGCGGTGGGGAAGCGCAGCGTTTGAAGTTGGCCGGCTTCCTCGCCGAAGCCGCCCAAAGCGCCACCGCCAGCCGCCAGCCGGTGGCGAAGAAGGGCACGCTCTTCATGTTCGACGAGCCGACCACTGGCCTGCACTTCGACGACATCGCCAAGCTGATGCGCGCCTTCCGCAAGCTGCTCGATGCGGGGCATTCGCTGGTGGTGATCGAACACAACCTCGACGTGATCCGCGCGGCCGATTGGTTGATCGACCTCGGCCCCGAGGGCGGCGAAGCGGGCGGTTGGGTGGTGTGCACGGGCACGCCCGACGACGTGAAGCAACACCCCACCTCGCACACCGGCAAGGCACTGGCCGACTACGACAAGTCGATGGGTTTTGCGCTGACCGCGCAAGAACGTGTGGCATCTCCGTCCGCCGAACTGCCTCCGTTCGGGCTGAGCCTGTCGAAGCCCTTCGACAAGCTCGGGGCGAACGGAGAGGGCCGGCCGCTGCAAGCCGTCCTGCGCCAACCGGTCGACGAATTCATCCGCATCGTCAACGCGCGTGAGCACAACCTGAAGTCGATGAACGTGAGCATCCCGCGCGGCAAGTTCAGCGTGATCACCGGCGTGTCGGGCTCGGGCAAATCCACGCTCGCGTTCGACATCCTGTTCAACGAAGGCCAGCGCCGTTACCTCGAATCGCTCAACGCCTACGCGCGCAGCATCGTGCAGCCGGCCGGTCGGCCTGAGGTGGATGCGGTGTACGGCATCCCGCCCACCGTCGCCATCGAGCAGCGCCTCTCACGCGGCGGCCGCAAGAGCACGGTTGCCACCACCACCGAGGTGTGGCACTTCCTGCGCCTGCTGTACGTGAAGCTCGGCCTGCAGCACTGCGTGAAAGACGGCTCACCCGTCAAACCACAAAGCGCCGAGAGCATCGCAGCTCAATTGCTGCGCGATCACAAGGGCGAACACGTGGGCCTGCTCGCGCCGCTGGTCGTCAACCGCAAGGGTGTCTACACCGACCTCGCCAAGTGGGCCAAGGCACGCGGCCACACCCACCTGCGCGTGGACGGCGAATTTTTACCCGTCGACCCATGGCCGCGCTTGGATCGCTTCAAGGAGCACACGCTGGAGCTGCCGGTCGGCGACATCATCGTCAGCGCCGACAACGAAGCGCACTTGCGCGAGCTGCTGGCCAAGTCGCTCGACGTGGGCAAGGGCGTGATGCACCTGCTGGCCCCGCTCACTGGCCTGAAAGGCGCCATGCTCGCCGGCACGTCCACACGTAAGCTCGGCGCGGTGAAGGTGTTCTCGACCAAACGCGCCTGCCCCACCTGCGGCGACAGCTACGCCGAGCTCGACCCGCGCATGTTCAGCTACAACAGCAAACACGGCTGGTGCACCCTGTGTGTGGGAACCGGCCTCGCGCTCACCCGCGAGCAGCGCAAGGCGTACGACGATTCGATCCGCGATGACGACGACAAGGGCCGCGAACAAAGCTTCCCGTCCGAAGAGAAAGAAGTGGAAGGTGTGGTCGACGAGCCCTGCCCGGCCTGCGATGGCACGCGCCTGAACCACGCCTCACGTGCCGTCACCTTCGAAGACCACGCCATCTCGGCCATTGCGCAATGGTCGGTGGCCGATTGCCGCACCTGGATCGAAGCGCTCAAGCTCAAGGGCCGAGACGCCGAGATCGCGCGCGACGTGATCGTCGAGATCCGCAACCGGCTGGAGTTTCTCGAAGAAGTGGGCCTCGGCTATCTCACGCTCGACCGCGCGGCGCCCACGCTGAGCGGCGGTGAAGCGCAACGCATCCGCCTCGCCGCCCAGCTGGGCAGCAATCTGCAAGGTGTCTGCTACGTGCTCGACGAGCCCACCATCGGCCTGCACCCGCGCGACAACCAGGTGCTGCTCAATGCACTGCACAAGCTCGGCGACAAGGGCAATACCCTGGTGGTGGTGGAGCACGACGAAGACACCATCCGGCGTGCGGATCACATCATCGACATCGGCCCCAGCGCCGGCAAACGCGGCGGCCGTCTGGTGGCACAAGGCACGGTGGCCGAGGTGTCGGCCCAGGCCGAATCGGTGACCGGGCGCTTTCTCGCCCACCCGCTCAAGCACCCGCTGCAAGCGCGGCGTGTGATCACCGACGAGGTGTTCACGAAAGACCGCGAGAAGAAGGGCCCGCTGACGATCAAGAACGCCTCGCTGCACAACCTGCAGCAGGTGACGGTCGACGTGCCGCTGCGCCGGCTGGTGGCAGTCACCGGTGTCAGCGGCTCGGGCAAGAGCACGCTGGCGCGCGATGTATTGCTGGCCAACCTGCAGTTCATCAACACCCGTGGTGGCAAGCCCAACTGGCAAGGCTGCGACAGCATCGAAGGCTGGGGTTTCATCGACCGCGTGCTCGAAGTCGACCAGACACCCATCGGCAAGACGCCGCGCTCTTGCCCCGCCACCTACATCGGTTTCTGGGACGTGATCCGCAAGCTGTTTGCCGACACGCTCGAGTCGCGTGCGAGAGGCTACGCACCCAATCGGTTCAGCTTCAACACCGGCGAGGGTCGCTGCCCCGCCTGCGAAGGGCAGGGCATGCGCACCATCGAAATGAGCTTCCTGCCCGACGTGAAAGTGCCTTGCGACGTGTGCCACGGCCAGCGCTTCAACGCCGAGACGCTGGCAGTCACTTGGCGCGGCAAGAGCATCGGCGACGTGCTGCAGATGGAGATCGACGAGGCGGTGGAGTTTTTCGCCTCGATGCCGCACATCGCGCACCCGCTGCAGCTGATGAAAGACGTGGGGCTGGGCTACCTCACGCTTGGCCAACCGTCACCCACGCTCAGCGGCGGCGAAGCCCAGCGCATCAAGCTCGTCACCGAACTCAGCAAGGTGCGCGACGACATCACACGCCGCGGCAACAAGGCCCCGCACACGCTGTACGTGCTGGACGAACCCACGGTCGGGCTGCACATGGCCGACGTCGAAAAGCTCATCCGCGTGCTGCACCGCCTGGTCGATGGCGGCCACAGCGTGGTGGTGATCGAACACGACCTCGACGTCATCGCCGAAGCCGACTGGGTCATCGACCTCGGGCCGGAGGGCGGTGTGAAGGGTGGGGCGGTGGTGGGCGAGAGTGCGCCGGAGGGCTTGGTGGCGAATGCGCGCAGCCATACGGGGGCGGCGTTGCGGGGGGTGTTGGCACGGCGGTAGCCGATTCTCTCCTTGCGCTGCTCGCCGGTCTGCCTCGCCGTCTGCCCCTTGTGGCGAACGCCACTGCCGCATATCCTGATGTTGGAAGCAACGCGGCGCACTGCATGACAGCTCAAGGCGCCGGTCTGCGGGAGGGGATCCTTTGCCGGACCATGACGTCTTTCTGAGCTACCACTGGCGCGATCACTCGGTGGTCGAGGCCTTGGCGCTGCGGTTGCGCGATGCCGGGCTGAACGTCTTCCTGGACCGCTGGTACCTCACCCCCGGCACCCATTGGTTGCAGGCGCT
>NZ_JANOCG010000319.1:0-5583 GCF_031412075.1 Rhizobacter sp. | reverse complement strand
CGCCGCAAGCCGCAGGACGGCAAGATCAACTTCGTCAAGTTCTCGGCCACGCACAAGCTCGAACTGCGCGTCGCGACGATCCCGACGAACAACGGCCTCGAGGACGTCGTGATGCGGCTGCTAGCCTCGGCCAAGCCGGTGCCGGTCGACAACCTGGGCCTCTCGCCCTACAACATCAAGCACCTCAAAGAGGCGATGGAGCGCCCCTACGGCCTGGTGCTGTGCGTGGGCCCGACCGGCTCAGGCAAGACCACCACCTTGCACTCGGCGCTCTCCCACATCAACGTGCCGGAGCGCAAGATTTGGACGGCCGAAGACCCGATCGAAATCACCCAGCCCGGCCTGCGCCAGGTGCAGGTCAACCCGAAGATCGACTGGACGTTTGCGAAGGCCCTGCGCGCCTTCTTGCGTGCCGATCCCGACGTGATCATGGTGGGTGAAATGCGCGACGAAGAGACCGCGCAGATGGGCGTCGAAGCCTCGCTCACCGGCCACCTGGTGCTGAGCACGCTGCACACCAACAGCGCGCCCGAAACGGTGACGCGCCTGCTCGACATGGGCATGGACCCGTTCAACTTTGCCGACTCGCTCTTATGCGTGCTGGCGCAGCGCCTGGTGCGCCGCTTGTGCAACCACTGCCGCCAATCGCGGCTGGCCACCGACGACGAAGTCAACGAGCTGCTCGACGACTACCTGCACGTCTGTCCGAGCGACCTTCCCCACTTCCAGCGCGACACCTTGCGTGCCGACTGGACGGCTCGCTTCGGCAAGGAAGGCCAGCTGCGCATGCACCACAGCCCCGGCTGCGAACACTGCGGCCACACCGGCCAGCGCGGGCGCGCGGGGCTGCACGAGCTGATGGTGGTGTCACGCGAAGTGCGCCGCCTGATCCAGACCGGCGCGCGGGCCGAAGAGCTCCAGCGCACCGCCATGACCGAAGGCATGCGCACGCTGCGGCAAGACGGAATCGAGAAGGTGCTGCAGGGTGTGACCAGCCTCGCGGAAGTGCGGGCGACCAGCAACGTCTAGCGCCAGACTCCGTTGGGGCTGGGCCCCAACTACCGTTCGGTCTGAGCTCCACCACCGTTCGGGTTGAACCCCACCCACCGTTCGCCCTGAACCTGTCGAAGGGTGCGCACAGCACCGCACACAAGCCCTTCGACAGGCTCAGGGCGAACGGAAATCAATCCCGAAACCGCGGGTTGTGCGTCTGCAAATAAAGCGCCGCGTTGCCGTACGCCGCCGGAAACCGCCCCCAGGTCTGCACGAGCTGCTGCAGCTCGGCGGGCACACGTGACTGGGCCAGGAGGTTCTGGCCCGGCTTGTCCGACAAGATGTCGTAGGCCGCAAACGGCTTGCGCTCGATCAGCATGTGCTGGCCCACCAGCACGCCCAGCTCGCCGGGCCCGGTGAACTGGAACTCGAACGCGACACGGGTCGCATCGAACTGTGCGTCGAGCAAGTCGCGCCCCAGCGTGGTGTTGCGATAGCCAATGCCCGCGATCGACGCCAGCGTGGGCAACACATCGACCTGCTGCGCCCAGCTCTCCACCCGGCGCGCTGGCACACGGCCGGGTGAATAGACCAGCAAGGGCGTGTGACCCTGCGTGATCGCCAGCTCTTGCCAAGCGCGCGGCAGGTGCGGGCCAGTCAGGCCGATGATGCCGTGGTCGCCGATGAAGGCAAACACCGTGTTCTTGAAGTAAGCCTCTTTCTGCGCACGCTGCATGAACTGGCCGATGCACCAGTCGAGGTAGGCGAACGCGCGGTACTCGGCGAGCGAGATGAAGCCCTGCGCCTTCAACTCGGCCTCGCTGGGTGCGGGCGGCGCAAAACCGAGCTTCAGGTCTTCGTCCGGGATGGAATACGGCCGGTGGTTGCCGCTGGTCTGGATGATGGCGAAGAAGGGCGTCTTCTGCTCGCGGAAGAGTTCATTGGCCTCGAAGAAGACGTTCTTGTCAGACACACCCCACACATCGACCGTGGGTGACTTGAGCCGCCCTTGTTCGTAGATCTCGATGCCATCGATGTTGGCCGTGAGCACGCCCCGCACATTCGCCCACGAGGTGCTGCCACCGATGAAGTAGAACTTCTGGTGGCCCTTGAACTCGTTGACGATGCTGTGCTGGTTGGTGGCGGCCGGGTTGCGCGAGGCGGTGGACTGGGCCGAGACATCGGGCATGCCGGTGACGGTGGCGAACACACCCCGTGCGGTGTGGCTGTGCGCGCTCATCATGCGGGTGAACAACAAACCATCGCGTGCGAGCGCGTCGAACGACGGCGTGGCGCCCAGCGGGTTGCCGAGCGCGCCGGTCTTGTGCGCGGCAAACGATTCGAGCAGCACCAGCACCACGTTGACCGGCTCGGCGCCCGGCTTCGGCGGCACCGTGCGCAAAAACGAAATCGGCTCGCCGGGCTTCAGCGGCGGCAAGCCGACGAAAGCGCGAATGGCATCGGCGTCGGGCCGCATCTGCGCGTCGTCGAGCCGCTGGGCACGAAAGCTCCAGCTGTCGCTCAGGCTTTGCAGCGGGTTGAGCGCAAGCGACTGCGCAAAGCTGTGCGGCAGCTCGACCGCGTCGCTCCAGCGCAGCGGGTACTGCGACAGCTTGCCGTGCACCACGAACACCGCCAGCGCGACCACCACTGTCTCGGCAATTCGCGCGTTCCGCAGGCGCATGGCCGGCGCGTGGGCGAGCCGCACCCACAGCTGCACGAACACCGCATGGCACAGCAGCATCCACGCCAGGAAACCGAGCACGATCCAGACGACGGGGTACGACTGCCACACCATGCCGGCGGCCTCGCCGGTGTCGCGTGCCAGCGAAAACACCACCGCCGACAGGCGCTGCGCGAGGTAGGCGTAGTGGCCCGCGTCGAAGATCGCCGCCGCGCCCCACAGGGCCGCCACGATCATCCAGAACGCCCACCACAGGCTGCGTGCATGCGGCGGGCGAATGCGCGGGCCCAGCCAGGGTAACGCGCCCAGCAGCCACACCGCGCCCACGCTGAGCACGGCCACGCGCGCATCGAAGCGCGCGCCCAGCCACAAGGCACCCGCCCAATCGGCCGCCGACAGGCCAGCCGGTGCGAACCACAGGCCGAACACGATGCGCGACAAGGTGGCCGCGACAAGCAACACGCCTGCCATCGCTAGCGCGAGTCGAAGATGGGATCGGATGGGCAACATCGCTCAGCGGCTGGCACGCCAGCGCGCCACCAGGCTGGAGGCGGCCCACAGCCACAACCAGGGGTCGAGCAGCGCGTCCCACAGGTTGCCGCTGGGCAGCCGGAACACGGCAAACAACATCAGTGACAACGACACCGCCACGGCCATACCTCGATGGCGCCCCAGCGCCATGGCCAGCACCGCGAGGGCGCCCAGCAGCAGGCCGGCGATGGCCGCCTCTCGGCCGAAACCCTGCGCGTACAGGCCCAGGTGCAACCAGCCCACGCTGTCGGCATAGAGCACCGCACCGACCAGCACCAAGGCACTCGCCAAGCCGGTGGGCAAGACGCGATAGCCGGTCGCACCTTGTGCATTGACCCAGATCGTCATCACACAACAGGCCACCAGCAATCCGCTGGGCGCCTGGAAAGACAGCCCCAGCCAATAGGCCGGTGACACCGGGCCGGGCACTGCACACCACACGAAGACCAGCACCAGCCAACCCACCGCCAGCGCCACCGGAAACGGGCGCCTGCGCGACAGCAGGCCCACGCCACAGGCAGCCAGCACCATGCCCCAGGCGGCATGCGCCCACATCACTTGCAGACCGAGCCAGGGCAGGTTCACCGTGCGCCCTCCGCCCAGCGAATGTCGTAGACGTGGTGCGCGATGGCGCTGCGCTGCTGGGTGTAGGTGACGTGAAGCTGATCGCCGATTTGCACCAGGCTCGGGTACGAAAACTCGTCGCCCTGCACGCCCCGCCGCACGTCGAGCGCGGGCGCCCAGTTCAGCGCGTCGCCGGAGGTCGACAAACGCAGCCACTGGCGTGGTGAGCCGCCCGCCACCGCGTCGTTGTGCAGCAGCACGTAGCCACCGCCGCTCAGCTGCAGGCCGGCAAGGGAGTTGTCGGCGTTGGCGAGTACCGCCGGCGGCTCGTCTTGCCAGCTCAGGCCCGCATCGCGGCTCACCGCCTGCTGCACGCGGCGCTGCGGGCCATGGTCGCGCATCACCGCACGCAGCTCGCTGCCTGACAGCGGCAACAAGGCCGGCTGCAAGGAGGTGCGCGCCTCGCCAATGCGCTGCACGCTGCGCGGCTCACCACTGGCATCGAACGAGATCACCATCGGGTACTTGTTGCCCAGCTCGAAGTAGGCGGGCAACAACCAGCCGCCATCGCTCAAGCCCACCGGCCGCGTGCGCACCAGCACACTGGTGTTCCACAGCGGCGTGAGCGGCAACAGGCGTGTCACGGCAAAACTCTGGCCGCCGTCGTCCGACACCAGCTGCGCCACGCGCGAAGCGGCCCAGCCGCCGAGGCCGGTGGCCACCATGTAGAGATGCACCCGGCCATCGGGCGCGACCCACAGCACCGGGTTGCCGATGCGCCGCACGCCCAGGTGCAGCGCTCGGCCCAGCGAGTCGCGGTCGACCACGGCTTGTGGCGCGCTCCACTGGCCATCACGAAAGCGCGCCACATAGAGGCGCACGTCGGGTGCACTTTCGCGCTGCCCGGCCCACCAGCAGGCCAGCAGCTCGCCGTTGGGCAAGGCCGCCAGGGCGCTGGCGTGCGCAGCCGGCACACCGGGCGGCGTGGGCAGGGTGCCGGTGCTGCGCTCGACCAGCGTGAAGGCCCTCGCAGGTGCTGCGGCGGCCACCAGCGAAGGCGCTGCCGGCGGCGGCACGCCATCGAACCGGCGCCACTCGGCCACGGCGCTGACCGCAAGGCCGGCCAGCGCCAACAAAAACCCTGCCGTGGAAAAACCGCCCGTTTGCTTGAACACTGTGCTTGTGCGCCCTGTGGAAAACCGGGCGATTGTGACAGCGGCCCCATTCGGTGATCTGGCGCAGAATGTGGCAGCCCGACCGGGGGCGGGTGCAGTCGCCCGCACCCTCGTTGCAGGACAAGGAGACACCATGGATCGATACGCTGCGAGCTCGTTGCCCGCTGGCACGCGGCCTTTTGAGGTGACGCACGGCCCGGATCACCTGCAGACCATCGAGCAGTCGCACCAACGCTGCCGCGCCATGGGCCTGACGGAAAACGCGATCCCCGAGCTGAACCCGGTGTCGGCCCACGGTGCACGCCAGATGCGCGAGCAGCACCAGCGTCTGTTCGAACACGCCACGCCGGTGATGGAAATGTTGTGCGAGCAGATCCTCTTCACCAAAAGCATCGTGGCGCTGGCCGACGCGCAGGGCAACACGCTGCAGGTGATCGGCGACAACGGCTTCATGGAGCGGGTGCAGCAGGTGGCGCTGTCGACCGGCGTCAACTGGGCCGAGTCGACCAAGGGCACGAATGCGGTGGGCACGGCGCTCTTCACGGAAGCGCCGACGCTGGTGCATGCGCAGGAGCACTTTTTCGCGGCCAACCGCTTTCTCACCTGCTCGGCCTCGCCGATCTTCGACCACGCCGG
>NZ_JANOCG010000318.1:0-3778 GCF_031412075.1 Rhizobacter sp. | reverse complement strand
GCCGAGCTGAACAAGCAGATCTCGGCACTCAAGGGGAGTGGCCACGCGCCCAACGACCTGCTCGACGAGCGCGACCTGCTCATCAGCGAGATCAGCAGCTACATCAACGTCTCCACCATCCAGGCCGACGACAACACCGTGGGCTTGTTCATCGGCGGTGGCATGTCGCTGGTGCTGGGCGGTTCGGCCAATGTGTTGCGCGGTGCGCCCGACCTGTACGACCCGTCGAAGACCCAGCTCGCGCTGCGAGAAGGCGGCATCGATCGGCTGGTGCCGCAAGAAAGCATCACCGGCGGCACGATTTCGGGCCTGGTGCGCTTCCAGAACGAAGACCTCACCGCCGCGCGCAACCTGCTGGGCCAGATGGCCGTGGCCGTCAGCGGCGCGATCAACCAGCAGCAGGCCCTGGGCCTGGACGCGCGCCAGCCGGCGAGCGCCGGCTCCCCCTTGTTTTCAGTCGGTGCGCCGCGCAGCTTGCCGGCCTCGGCCAATGGCGGTGATGCGGTGTTCGGCCTTGCGGTGAGCGACTTCACCCACGTTCAGGCCAGCGACTACGAGTTGCGCTTCGATGGCAGCGACTACCGCCTCACCCGCCTGTCGGATGGCAACACCGTGACCGGCAGCCCCTTTTCACCCGCGGCCCTGGCGGCCGGTGTGCAGGTCGAAGGCCTCACGCTGCAGCTCAACTCCGGCACCGCCTCGGCGGGCGATCGTTTTCTGTTGCAAGCCGCCGGCCCCGCAGCCGTCGACATGCGCGCCGTGATGACCGACCCGCGCGGCCTCGCCGCAGCCTCGGCCGTGACCGGCAGTTTCGCCGTCACCAACACCGGCACGGCCTCGATGGCCTCGCTCGGGCTGGCCGACCCGACGGCGTATGACGCCACGCTCACTGCGCGCCTCACCTTCACCTCGGACACCGGCGACTACAGCTTCGACATGGTCGACGCGAGCAACGCTGTCGTGTCGAGCGGCACCGGCACCTGGACCGCCGGCACACCGATCACGCTCAACGGCTTTGCACTGCAGCTCAACGGCGTGCCGCGCACGGGCGACCGCATCGACGTGGCGCCGACCACGTCGGCGGCCTCCAACAACGGCAATGCGGTGTCTTTCGTGGCGCTGGGCGGCTCGCCCTTCGTGGGCGCACAGACCCTGGCCGACGGCACGCGGGTTCCTGGCCTCAGCATCACCGACGCCTACGCCAGCGCGCTGTCCGACATCGGCGTGCGGGTGCAAAGCGCCAAATCGTCGTCGGGCATCTCCAGCGCCATTGCCTCCACCGCCGAGACGGCGCGTGTGAACAAGGCGGGTGTGAACCTCGACGAAGAGGCCGCCCGCTTGATCCAGTTCCAGCAGAGCTACCAGGCGGCCGCCAAGATGTTGCAGGTGGCCCGAGATGTGTTCGACACCTTGTTGCGGACCACCGGCAGCTGATCTGCCTTGACTTGAGCCGCTTTGACATAAGAGACACACCATGCGCATCAGCACTGCCAACACCTTCGATGCTTCGGTCGACTCCCTCGTCCGCCGCCAGACCGCGCTTTCCGCGGCGCAAGAGCAGCTCACCACCGGCAAACGCGTCAACCGCGCAAGCGACGACCCGGCCGCCGCCGCGCGCGCCGAGCGGGCGCTGGCCGCCGAGCTGCACACCGACGCGACGCAGCGCGCCGTCAACGCCAGCCAGAACGCCATGACCCTGGCCGAAAGCGCACTGGGCGACGCGAGCGACCTGCTGCAACAGATCCGCGAGGCCATGGTGGCTGCCGGCAATGGCAGCTACAGCGACCGCGAGCGCCGTGTGCAAGCCGACAAGATCGCCGGCCTGCGCGACCAGCTGCTGACCGTGGCCAATCGGCAAGACGGTTCGGGCACCTACCTGTTTGGTGGGCAGGCGGCTGACCGCGCACCGTTCCTCGACGCGGCCGGGGGTGTCAGCTACCAGGGCACGTCGGGCCAGATCGATGCCGCCTCAGGCGACCCGCTGCCGCTCACCGTCGATGGCCGTGCGGCCTGGATGAGCGCTCGCACCGGCAATGGCGTTTTTGTCACCACCCCGACCGTGAGCACCGGCCGCGCGTGGGTCGACACCGGCCGCGTGACCGACCCGAGCGCGCTCACGGGCTCGAGCTACAGCATCGTCTTCAGCAACACCGCCGGCGTGGTCACCTACTCGGTGCTGCAAGACGGTGCGGGCACGGCCATTGCTGGCGTGCCTTATGTGTCGGGCCGCGCGATCGAATTCGACGGGCTGTCGGCCACCGTGACCGGCGTGCCGGCCGACGCCGACCAGTTCGACCTCACCCCTTCCACCGCCGACCTCAACATCTTCACCGCGCTCGACAACGCGGTGGCGGCGCTCAACACGCCGTTGCGCACCGCCTCGCAGATCACGCAGAGCAACTCGACCTACCTCGCCGCTGTTGACGCCGCCATGGGGCAGATGCAATCGGTGCGCGCGCAGGTCGGTGAAACGCTCAACCGCATCGACAGCGCCACCGGCCGCCTCGACGACCTGCGACTGGCCAGCCAGACCGACCGCAACAACGCCGAAGGCCTGGACATGGTGAAGGCGATTTCAGACTTCCAGAACAAACAAACGGGATACGATGCAGCGCTCAAGAGCTACTCGTTGGTGCAGAAGATGTCGCTCTTCGACTACATCACCTGATTCCTCCAAGGGGCGCGGCGCGTGAACGACAACAACATCCTGGGCCAGGTCGCCCTCGGTTACTCCCCCTTCATCGACCGCAGCCGCGCCGTGTCGGCCACCCGCCTGACGGTGTTTCCGCTGCACCCCGAAGCCACGCCCGATGTGGCGCAACTTCTGCACGCCGTGGGCGGCGTCTGGCCGGCCAACGGCGGCAAGGCCTCGCTCAACGTGCTGAGCGAAAACCTGCTGCAAGACCTGCTGCGCGCCGCCCCCTCGCCCAACCTGATGGTCGAAGTGCCGGCCTTCATGGCCGTCGACCCGGCCAACATCGAGGCGCTGAAAAACCTGCACGCCGCCGGCACGGTGCTGCTGATCAAGGGCCGCCCGCTGAAGGAGCTGCCGCGCGAGGTGCTGCCGTGTTTCACCTATTCCGTCATCGACCTCGCCGACGACCGCCGCATCAATGAAACCAGCGCCACGGCGCCGGCCGGTGTGGAGCGCAACATCCCTCACGTGCAAGCGGGTGTGCGCACCCTGGCCGAGCTCGAGGGCAGCTTTGCCCGAGGCGCGGCTGCCGTGCTCGGCTGGCCGATCGACGACGTGATCAACATGAGTCTGGCCAAGGGCAAACAACCGCAGACAGACCTGCAGGTGATCGTCGAGCTGATCCAGCGTGTCGACAAGGAAGAACCGATCGAAAAACTCGAAGGCACCTTGAAGCGCGACCCGTCGCTGGCGTTCAAGCTGATGCGCTACATCAACTCGCCGGCCTTCGGCCTGCGCGTGGAGATCAGCTCGTTCCGCCACGCCATCATGATGCTCGGCTACCAGCGCCTCAAGCGCTGGCTGGCGCTGTTGCTGGCCACGGCCGGCAAGGACGGCAACATGAAGCCAGTGATGTTTGCGGCGGTGCGACGCGGCCTGCTGATGGAAGAGCTCGTGCGCTCGTCGGGCGACGAAGAGATGCGCAACGAGATGTTCATCTGTGGCGTGTTCTCCTTGCTCGACCGCATGTTCAAGCAGCCGTTCTCCGAGCTGCTGAAAACCATTCCCGTGCCCGAGCGGGTGTACCAGGCGCTGGTCGACGGGTCAGGCCCGTATCAACCGTACTTTGCCTTGGTGCAGGCG
>NZ_JANOCG010000317.1:0-3584 GCF_031412075.1 Rhizobacter sp. | reverse complement strand
TGCTGTGGCATCCAGCCGCCCGGGGTTTCGGCGACCAGTTCGGTGGCTTTGGCAATGGCGCCGTTCATGCCCTTCTCGCGCGGGGTCAGCACGAAGCTCGCGCCGTAGGCCAGCATCAGGCGGCGGCGCTCGATGCTCATGCTCTCGGGCATCACCAGCACCAGCTTGTAACCCTTGACCGCCGCCACCATGGCCAGGCCCACGCCGGTGTTGCCCGAAGTCGGCTCGATGATGGTGCCGCCCGTCTTGAGCATGCCGTTCTGCTCGGCCGCTTCGACCATGGCCAACGCAATCCGGTCCTTGATCGAGCCCCCGGGGTTGGCGCGCTCGCTTTTCACGTAGACGTTATGCGCACTGCCGAACAAGCGGTTGATGCGGATGTGCGGGGTGTTGCCGATGGTCTGCAAAACGTTCTGAGCCAGCATGCGAGTCTCCTTGGGTGGAGCGCAAATTATGGGCGCAAGGAGCAAGCGCAGCGAGCGACACATCAAGCAACGCCAGCGGAACCGGCTTCGCCGGTCCGCCAGGCGGCGCCCCTTGGGGGGTGGAGGCGGAAAAGCAATCTCCGCCTGCGCGGAGATTGCCCGCCGGAACGCCTGCTGGCTTGCAAGCCAGCAGGCAGGAGCGCAGCCACCGGGGGGCCATAATTCCTCGATGAATGCCCCCCTTCAAAACGACAGCTTTCTGCGCGCCTGTCTGCGCCAGCCCACCGACCACACCCCCGTGTGGCTGATGCGACAGGCCGGGCGCTATCTGCCCGAGTACCGCGCCACCCGTGGCCAGGCGGGCAGCTTCATGGGCCTGGCGACCAACACCGACTTCGCCACCGAGGTCACGCTGCAGCCACTGGAGCGCTACAAGCTCGACGCGGCCATTTTGTTCAGCGACATCCTGACGGTGCCCGACGCCATGGGCCTGGGCCTGAGCTTTGCGCTGGGCGAAGGCCCGAAGTTCGCCCACCCGGTGCGCGACGAAGCCGCCGTGGCCCAGCTCGAAGTGCCCGACATGGCCAAGCTGCAATATGTGTTCGACGCCGTCACCTCGATCCGCAAGGCGCTCAACGGCCGCGTGCCGCTGATCGGCTTTTCGGGCAGCCCGTGGACGCTCGCGTGCTACATGGTCGAAGGCGCCGGGTCTGACGACTACCGCCTCGTCAAGACCATGCTCTACAGCCGGCCCGACCTGATGCACCGCATGCTCCAGGTCAACGCCGACGCGGTGGCCACCTACCTCAACACCCAGATCGAAGCCGGCGCCCAGGCCGTGATGATCTTCGACAGCTGGGGTGGCGTGCTCGCCGACGGTGCCTTCCAGACCTTCAGCCTCGACTACACCCGCCGCGTGCTGGCGCAGCTGAAACGCGAGCACAACGGCCAACGCATCCCGCACATCGTCTTCACCAAAGGCGGGGGCCTGTGGCTGGAAGAGATCGCCGCCACCGGCGCCGACGTGGTGGGCCTGGACTGGACGGTCAACCTCGGCCAAGCGCGCCAACGCATCGGGCACCTGGCGGCGCTGCAAGGCAATCTCGACCCCAACGTGCTGTTTGCGTCGCCCGAGCAGATCCGCACCGAGGTGCAGAAAACCCTGAGCAGCTTCGGCCCCTGGGACCGTGGCGATGGCTTGGGCGCCGGCCACATCTTCAACCTGGGCCACGGCATCAGCCAGCACACACCGCCCGAGAGCGTGTCGGCGTTGGTGGATGCGGTGCATGAGTACTCACCCCGCATGCACACCCGTGGCTGAAAACGGTTGCAGTTGGTTGCAGCTTTTCGAAACGAGGGACAGTGGTTTCCCGGTGAGTTGTCACTCAGGGCTTGACTTATCCCCAAAAGCTTGAATGTGACGGTTCTGGGCGCACCGTCGTTCGCCGCCCCATCAGTATTGCAAATTAGCTTGCTAAGTCGTTGATTTCATTGAAGGCGTAAATTGCTCCCAAAGTGAGCAACGCAGCGCCAAGCCCCAAAAATCAACGATCTAGCTGCATTTTTTGCAGGTTCCCCACAAAGTTATCCACAGCAGCCGTGGAAAGCTTCAAAAGCCTTTTCAAATCAGACACTTAACGCAGTTCTCTCACCAAGGCCTCAACTTTGCCCGCTAACTCGCTGCCCGCGCGACATGGATGAACCCCAGCGCCTTCGCGTCGCGGTCGATGCCCCGGCGCACAGCGGCCTGCAAAGCGCTCTCGACTATTTGAGTGAGCGCATGCTCCCACCGGGTACCCTGGTGCGGGTTCCGCTGGGTCGGCGTGAAGTGGCCGGTGTGGTGTGGCCGGGTGAGCCGTCGGACGAACCAACGCTTGCGCTCAAGCCAGTCACCCAGGCGCTGCAGGCCTTGCCGCCCTTGTCGGCCCGCTGGTGTGAGCTGGTGGGTTTTGCCGCCTCGTATTACCAGCGCGGCCTGGGGGAAGTGGCCTTGTCGGTGCTGCCGCCCGAGCTGCGCAAGCTCGACGACGCCCAGCTTGCCAACCGCATCACCCGCCTGCACAAGGCCTTGGGCAAAGCGCCCGCGCCAGACAGCACCGCGCCCCCACGCCCCGAACTCACCCCCGACCAGGCTGCCGCGCTCGCCCGCCTGGCCGAGCTGAGCGCGCCCGGCAGCGCACCCGTGGTGCTGCTGCACGGCCTGACCGGCAGCGGCAAGACCGAGGTCTACCTGCGCGCCGCCGAAGAAGCGCTCGCCTCGGGACGCCAGGTGCTGGTGCTGGTGCCCGAGATCAACCTCACGCCGCAGCTCGAAGCACGTTTTGCCGAACGTTTCTGCCAGGGCGCCGCGCCGCGCCGCATCGTCTCGCTGCACAGCGGGCTCACCCCCGCGCAGCGGCTGAAGAACTGGCTGGCCGCCCACCTGGGCCTGGCCGACCTGGTGCTGGGCACGCGGCTGGCGGTGTTTGCGTCGATGCCGCGCCTCGGGCTGATCGTGGTCGACGAAGAACACGACCCTTCGTACAAACAGCAAGAAGGCGCCCGCTACTCGGCGCGCGACCTGGCCATCTACCGCGGCAAGCTCGAAGGGGCCTGCGTGGTGCTGGGCTCCGCCACGCCGTCTCTCGAAAGCTGGCAACGCGCCGAACAAGGGCGCTACGAGCGGCTGACGCTGGCGCACCGGGTCGGTGGCGGCGCGCTGCCGGCGGTGCGGCTGGTCGACATGAACCTGCTGCCCAAGGCGACGGGCGTCACGTCGACCCTCTCGCCTCCGCTGGTGGCCGCGCTCGCCAAACGGCTCGAACGCGGCGAACAAAGCCTGGTCTTCCTCAACCGCCGCGGCTACGCGCCGGTGCTGCACTGCACCGACTGCGGCTGGAAAAGCGGCTGCCCGCATTGCAGCGCCTGGCGTGTGTTTCACAAGCTCGACCGCACGCTGCGCAGCCACCACTGCGGCCTCACCCAGGCCGTGCCGCGCGCCTGCCCCGACTGTGGCAACGCCGACATCAGCTCGCTCGGCCGCGGCACCGAGCGGCTGGAGGAGCAGGTGGCCGCGCTGCTGCCGGGCGCGCGCGTGGCGCGCATCGACGCCGACAGCACGCGTGCGGCCGGCGAGCTCGGGCGGCAGCTGGCGGCGGTGCACGCCGGCGAGGTGGACGT
>NZ_JANOCG010000316.1:0-8837 GCF_031412075.1 Rhizobacter sp. | reverse complement strand
TGCCGGCGAACTGCGCACGATGAACGGCTCGCGCTGCCTCGATGCCAAGGGGCAAGGCACCGCGCCAGGCACCGCGCTGACGGCCTACACCTGCAATGGGCAGAACAACCAGAAATGGCGTCGCAACAACAACGGCACCATTCAAGGGGTTCAGTCCAACCTGTGCCTCGACGTGGGCGGTAATTCGACCGCCAACCAGGCCAATGCTGTGCTTTGGACCTGCCACGGCAACCCCAACCAGGTCTGGACCGGCGGCGGCACCAGCGGCAACGACACCCAGGCCCCAAGCGTGCCGGGCAACTTGCGCCTGGACAACCTGGCCTGCCGATCGGCCACGCTGTCCTGGTCGGCCTCCACCGACAACGTGGGCGTCACCTTCTATGACATCTACCACGACGGCCAGGCCATCACCACCGTCAGCGGTGGCACGCTCAGCACTCAGATCACACTCACCCCAGGTGTGCGCTGGGGCATCTACGTGAATGCACGCGACGCGGCGGGCAACGTCTCGCAAGCCAGTGCCTCATACAACGTCACCGTGCCGCAATGCACCTCCGACACAGATGCACCCAGCACCCCGGGAGCCCTGACTGGCTCGGTGAGCGGCACCAGCGCCACCGTGCGCTGGAACGCATCCACCGACAACGTGGGCGTGGCCGGCTATGAGATCTACCGCAACGACTCGCGCATCGGCAGCACGAGCAACACCAGCTACACCGACAGCGGCCTGGGCGCCAACACCGCCTACCGATACCAGGTGGCGGCACGCGATGCGCAGAACAACATTTCCGCGCGCAGCACCTCGCTAAGCCTGACGACGGGCGGCTCGTGCAGCAGCGCGGTGTGCTCGGTGCAGCAAGTGACCACAGACACCGACATCCCCTGGGGCCTGATCACGATGCCTGACGGCAACATCATCTACAGCCGTCGTGACGCACAGGAACTGGTGCGCCTGACTCCGAGTGGCCAGAAGACCGTGCTCGGCAGGGTGCCCAACGTGCAAGGTACCGATGGCGAAGGCGGTCTGATGGGGCTGGCTGTTTCGCCAAACTTCCCCGGCAGCGACCCGTGGATCTACATCCTGCACACCTCGCCGAGCGACAACCGTGTCGTACGCATCGAATACCGAAACGGTGCGCTTGACCTCGGCACCCTTCAGGTGCTGCTCACGGGCATCGGTCGCAACAAGTTCCACAACGGTGGGCGCCTGCGTTACGGCCCGGACGGCAAGATCTACGTCGGCAACGGTGATGCGCAGAACGGTGCTTACGCGCAAGACGTCAACAACTTGTCCGGCAAGATCCTGCGCATGAATCCCGATGGTTCGCGTCCGTCGGACAACCCGTTCGGCAACTACGTCTGGAGCTACGGCCACCGCAACCCGCAAGGCCTGGCCTTCGATTCACAAGGGCGCCTTTGGCAGCAGGAGTTCGGTGACACCCAGGACGAAACCAACCTGATCCAGCGCGGTGGCAACTACGGGTGGCCGAACTGCGAAGGCACGACGTCGCGCGGCGGCGACGGTTGCGGCACCTCGGGCTACATCGCGCCGAAGCGCACCTACTTCAATGCCGATGCTTCCTGCAGCGGCGCTGCGATCGTGCGCGACGTGCTCTACATCTCCTGCCTGCGCGGCGAACGTGTCTACCGCCACGTGATCAGCGGCACCAGCCTCATCAACACGCAGGAGCTGTTCCGTGGCACCTACGGGCGCCTGCGCACCGTCGAGCCCTCGATCGACGGCGGCCTGTGGCTGACGACCAGCACCCAGGGGGACAAAGACAACACGGCCAACAACAGCAACGAGAGGATCTTCAAGGTGACTCTCGGCAACTGAGCGGCACCCCGAACCTGCGTCGCAGGCAAGCAGCAAGCCTCAGCCCGGCTGGTTGCTCTCCTGTGCCTCGGCGAGGCGCCTGCGCAGTGCCGAGGGTGTCTCGCCGAACCAGCGGTTGCACGAGCGCGTGAGCGCCGATTGTTCCGACAGGCCCAGCAGCGCGCTCACCTGCGACAAGGGCAGGCGGCTGGTGCTCAGGTAGCGCAGCGCGGCATCTTTGGTGACGGTGTCGCGGATGG
The DNA here is from genome assembly GCF_031412075.1 of Rhizobacter sp. Lineage (GTDB taxonomy): Bacteria > Pseudomonadota > Gammaproteobacteria > Burkholderiales > Burkholderiaceae_C > Rhizobacter. Next base: position 6,761 of record NZ_JANOCG010000316.1, on the reverse strand, counting down.
CCTCGAAGGTTGTGCCTTCATCCGCCAGATGACGCTGCAGCGTTCGCGGGTGCATGGCAAACAGTTCGGCGATGCGGTCGAGGCTGCATTGCGGTGAGCCGAGAGCGCGCTTGGCCGCCATGCGCACGCGCGGCACCAGGGCCTTGCGCGTCTTGCCGAAGTTCTGTTCCAGGTAGCTCGTGGCCAGGCCGCGCAGCGTCGCGTTCGCTTGTGGCAAGGGCGCATCGAACAGATCGCGCGTGATGATCAGCGCTGCGTTGGTTTGCTTGAACTGCACCTTCACGCCGAAGTAGCGTTCGTAGACCGCCGGCCGCGCCCGCGGCGAATGCGGCAGGTGCGCGGCCATCAGGTGGTAGTGCTCGCCGCCCAGCAGCGTGAGAAAGCGGTGGCCGCCGCCCATCATCACGTCGAAGGATTGGCGGGCCGGTGGCAGGCCGTTGGCTTCGACGGTGTAACGCAGCTCCACCAGATTGGCGTCGGGCAGGCTGTCGAACACCGGCGCGAACGACATCGCCTGGTTGTGCACGAAGAGGTAGCGCGAGGCAACCTGCAGCGCTTCGCCGATGGTCGGCGAGTTCTGGATCGCCACCGCCACCGGGCCGAGGATGCTGATGTCTTGCGCCTGCGCGAGCTGCAGTCCGAAGTCGGGGCACTCGAGCACCTGCGCCGAGTTTTCGAGCAGGCGCACGAGCTTGCTCACCGGCTGGAGCAGCTCTTCGTCGTCGAGCGTGGTGGGCAAACCATGCCTGCGCAAAAGCGCCGCCGGGTCGCCGCCGAGCCGGCTTACCAACGCATGAAACCCCCTCAGCCCCGCCGCTCGAACCATGTCTGTCATGTCGCCCAGTGTCAAAACTTCGTCGCCTGTGGTCAAGCCGGGGGAACCCATGCCCCGTGAGCATTGCTACCAGATTCAGGAGACTCAAAATGGCCATCGAACACTTCGATGTGCTCGTCGTCGGGGCGGGACTGTCGGGCATTGGTGCGGGCTACGCACTGCAAACTTTTTGCAAGGGGAAGCGTTACGCGATCCTCGAAGGGCGTGACGCGATCGGCGGCACCTGGGATCTGTTTCGCTACCCGGGCGTGCGTTCCGACACCGACATGTACACGCTGGGTTATGCGTTCAAGCCCTGGACGCGGCCGGAGGCCATGGCCGAGGGCGCGTCCATCTTGCAGTACGTGCGGGACACGGCGCGCGAGTTCGACATCGAGCGCCACGTGCGCTTCAACCACCGCGTGCGCAGCGCCGCGTGGTCGAGCGCCGATGCGCGCTGGACGGTGGAGGTGGTGGTGGGCAGCGACAGCGCCGCTCGCACCTACACCTGCGGCTTTCTCTACCTGTGCAGCGGCTACTACGACTACGCCGAGGGTTTCACGCCCGAGTTGCCAGGCCACATGGACTTCAAGGGCCAGATCGTGCACCCGCAGTTCTGGCCGCAGGGGCTCGACTACAGCGGCAAAAAGGTCGTGGTGGTCGGCAGCGGCGCCACCGCGGTGACGCTGGTGCCCGCGATGAGCGAGAAGGCCGCGCACGTGACCATGTTGCAACGCTCGCCAAGCTACGTGGTCTCGCTGCCGAGCGTGGATGGTGTGGCGAATGCGTTCCACCGTTGGCTGCCCGCCAGCTGGGCGCACCGCCTCGCGCGCATGAAGAGCGTGGCGTTTGCAACCGCCTTCTTCCACCTGTGCCGCAAGAAGCCGGTGTTCGCACGCAAGCTGCTGCGCGCCGGCGTGGCCAAGTCCTTGCCGAAGGGCTACGAAATCGATGCGCACTTCAAACCGCGCTACGAACCCTGGGACGAGCGCGTGTGCTTCGTGCGCGATGGTGATCTGTTCCAGGCCGTGTCGAGCGGCCGCGCCACCATGGTCACCGACACCATCGACCACTTCACCGCTGACGGCCTGAAGCTCGGTTCGGGCCGCTCGCTGCAAGCCGACATCGTCGTCACGGCCACCGGCTTGAAGCTCACGCCGTGTGCCGGCATGAGCTTCAGCGTTGACGGCCAGACCGTCGACCTCGGCAAGACCTACACCTACCGCGGCCTGATGCTGAGCGGCGTGCCGAACCTCGCGTTCTGCGTGGGCTACTCCAACGCCTCGTGGACGCTGCGCGCCGACCTGAGCTCGCGCTTCGTCGCGCGGCTCATCAACTACATGGATCGCAAGGGCCACCGCATCTGCCGCCCGCACTGCGATGAAAACACGATGACGCCCGAGCCGCTGATCGGCCTGCGCTCGGGCTACGTGCTGCGCTCGGTAGCGCGCTTCCCCAAGCAAGGCGCCGAGTCGCCCTGGCGCATGGCGCAGAACTACTACCGCGACCTTTTCAACATGCGTTGGCGCTCCGTCGCCGACAAGCACCTGGCTTTCGAAGGGCGTCGCTCATGAACATTCAGGAATCAGACCGCTTCAAGGTCGGCGGCCCGCGCGCCACCTACGTGCTCGTCATCTGCTCGCTGCTGCATGCGATCAGCTATGCCGACTGGCAGGTGATGTCGGTGGTGTTGCAGCCGATGAAAGAGGAGCTGGGCCTCACCGACGTGCAGGTGGGCATCGCCAACACCGCCTACTTCCTCGGCATCATCTTCTTCACGCTGCCGATCGCGCACCTGGTCGACAAGTGGAGCCGCAAGAAGATGATCGGCCTGATGGCCATCGCGTGGAGCGCGAGCACGGTGGCCACGGCCTTCGTCGGCGGCTTCGGCTCGCTGCTGCTGACGCGCCTTGGCGTGGGTGTGGGCGAGGCGGGTTTCGGCCCCGGCGGCACGGCGCTCGTGTCGGCCAGCTACCCCGAGCACCAGCGCGGCGGCAAGCTCGGCATCTTCAACGCGTTCATCACCGTGGGTGTGATCGTCGGCGTGGCGCTGGGCGGCTACCTCTCGGCGCACCACGGCGGCTGGCGCACGCCGTTCTATGTCTTCGGCATCCCTGGCTTGATTTTGGGCGTGCTCGCCTTCTTCATGCAGGACTACAGCCTGAAGCCCGCGAGCGGCGCGGCCGCCGCGCACGGCTCGCTGCTCGCCAACCTGAAGCAGCTGTGGCGCATCACCACGCTGCGCTGGCTGTACCTGGGCCTGGGCATGTACGCGGTGTTGCAGATCTCGGTCGGCACCTGGTTCCCCTCGCTCTTGATCCGCGCCTACGGCATCAAGGAAGACAAGGCCGGTTTGGTGATGGGCGGGGTCAGTCTCATCGGCCTGGCCGGCCCACTGCTGGGCGGCTACCTCGCCGACCGCTGGCACCGCCGCCACCCCGGCGGCCGCATGCGGCTGGCCGCGGTGAGCATCGCCCTCGCCACGGTGTTCATGATGCTGGTGCTGCTGGCGGCACTCGACATCGACAACCGCTCGCTGATGTGGTTCTGCGCGCTGATGATGCCCTTGCACAGCGTGTTCGTCGGCATGGCCTTGCCGGCGGTGGCCGCGACCACGCAAGACGTGGTGCCGCCGCAGCTCAAGGGTTTGTCGTGGGGCGCGGCGCTGGTGGCCTTGTTCCTGCTCGGCGGGGCGTGGGGGCCGCTGATGGTGGGCGCGATCTCCGACCACGTTGACGGTGGCTACAAGGGCTTGTCGCTGGGGTTGGCCATTGCGGGCGCCTTCGGCTTCATCGCGAGCTGGCTGTGGTTCATCACTGCCCGCTACGTCGAGCGTGACATGGCGCAGGCCGAGGCCGCACGATGAAGGCCGTCGTCTGCAGCAACGACCGGCTCAGCGTCACCGAGTTGCCCGAGCCCAAGCCGGGCCAGGGCCAGCTGCTGGTGAAGGTGCTGCGCTGCGGCATCTGCGGCTCCGACCTGCACGTGCGCAAGTTCTGCGATCAATGGGGCTCGCTGATGGCGCGCAGCGGCTACACCGCGCTCACGCGTGCTGACCAAGAAGTGGTGTTCGGCCACGAGTTCAGCGGCGAGGTGCTCGAGCACGGGCCGGGCAAAAAAGGCTCGCTCAAGCTGGGCACCCACGTTGTGGCCCTGCCGGTGCTGCGGCGCGGCGACGCGATCGACCTGATCGGCCTGTCGGCCCACAGCACCGGCGCGTATGCCGAGCGTGTGGTGGTCGAAGCGTCGAAGACCATGCCAGTCCCCAACGGCCTGCACCCGAGCCTGGCCGCGCTCACCGAGCCGATGGCGGTGGGCTGGCATGCGGTGCGGCAGAGCGAGGTGAAGAAGCGCGACGTGGCGGTGGTCATCGGTTGCGGGCCGGTGGGCTTGGCGATCATCTGCCTGCTCAAGGCGCGTGGCGTGCGCACGATCGTGGCGAGCGACTTTTCGCCCGGCCGGCGCAAGCTCGCCACCGCCTGCGGTGCGCACATCGTCGTCGACCCGGCGCAAGCGTCGCCCTATGCCAACTGGGGTCGCGACGACTACATCGAGAAGCTCCCCCAGTTGCTGGAGCTGCTGATGAGCACCGGCGAAACCTTGCACAAGCTGCCGCTGCCGTGGTGGCACGTCTGGCGCCTGATCGAAGCCGTGGTGGGCGACCCCAAGGGGCCGGTGGTGTTCGAGTGTGTGGGCGCGCCCGGCGTGCTGGCCGGGATCATCAGCGGCGTGCCGCTGTTCACGCGCATCGTGGTGGTGGGCGTGTGCATGCAGCCCGACACCATCGAAGGCGCGGTCGCCATCAACAAGGGCGTGAGCCTGCGCTTTTCGGCGGGCTACTCGCCGCTCGAGTTTCGCGATGCGCTGCACCTCATTGCCAACGGCCGCGTCAACTGCGCCCCGCTCATCACCGGCGAGGTGGGGCTGAAGGGCGTGGATGCCGCCTTCACCGCACTCGGCGACCCCGAGCGCCACGCCAAGATCCTGATCGACCCCAGCAGCAGCGCGCGAACGCCGCAGCCGTCGCCGTCGATCTCTCCCGTTCGCTGAGTTCCCCCACAAACACAACGGAGACACGACATGGCCGAACGCACCCACCGATTGAACACACTTGCCGCCCTGATCGCAATGGCCTTTGCGGCCACACCTGGCGCGACACAGGCACAAGCGGGCAGTACGCCCGAGCCAGCGGCCTCGGCCCCGGTGCCCGCAGCCAAGGAAGTGGCTCGCGGCAGCGACGAAAAGTCGGCCACCACACTCGACAAGGTGACGGTCAATGCGCAAAAGCGCGTCGAGTTCCTGCAAGACGTGCCGGTCACCATGACCACGCTCAACCGCCAGCGCCTGCAAGACGCCGGTGTGCAAAACATCAAGGACCTGCAGCGCCTGGTGCCCAACCTGAGCGTGACCAGCACCGACTCCGAAGCCAACACCACGGTGCGCATGCGCGGCGTGGGCACGACGGGCGACAACGCCGGCCTGGAATCGTCGGTCGGCATCGTGATCGACGGCGTGCCGCGGCCGCGCAACGGCGTGAGCTTCGGTGACCTCGGCGAGATCAACCAGATCGAGGTGCTGAAGGGGCCGCAGGGTACCGTCTTCGGCAAGAACACCTCGTCAGGCGTGATCAGCATCACCACCCGCCGGCCGAGCTTCGAGGAGCAAGGCGCTGGCGAGCTGACCTTCGGCAACTACGGCGCCACCGGCGTGGGCGCGGGCTACACCAACGCCATCAACGAGAGCAGCGCCTTTCGCATTTACGCGGTCGACCGTCCCCGCGATGGTTTCAACAAGGTGAACGTCAACAACGGCCCGCGCACCGAAACGAAAGACGGCGACCAGAACCTGCAATCCTTGCGCGGGCAGTTTCTCCTCCTGCCCAACGACGACCTCGACCTGCTCTTCATCGGCGACCACACACGCCGCAAAGAGAACTGCTGCGTCTCGACCACGCTGCACCGCGACCCCGGCATCGCCGGCCTGGTCGACGCCTTTGCCGGCGGCGCGGGCCGCGGTGTGGTGCCGGTGGCCGACCCATCGAACCGCCAGGCCTACGCCAACGACAGCACCGAGCAGAAGATCATCGACGAAGGCCTCTCGGCCCAGGTCAACTGGAAGACACCGTGGTTCGGCGGCGCCACGCTGACCTCGATCAGCGCCGTGCGCAAGTGGTCGCTGCAAAGTGCGAGCGACCTCGACTTCAGCGGCGCCAACCTCGCCACGCACGACTTCTCACCCGACAACGGCCAGCACTTCAACACCTTCAGCCAGGAGCTGCGCCTCGCCGGCAAGAGCGGCAAGGTCGACTGGGTCAGTGGCCTGTACTTCGACAAGGTGCGCTTGCGCCGCAACGAGGCCATCGCCTTGCAGCCGCAGTACGAAGGCTACCTGTCGACCCTGCTGCTGAGTGGCATTGCGGCTGCGCTGCCACCGGGCATGGTCGACATGACGAACCCGCAGAACTTCTTGTCCGAAGCCGCCGGTGGCGTGGCCCCGGGTTCGGCCTACGCCGGCACCGCACAGCGCGACGAGTGGCGCCAGAGCTCCAAGAGCAGCGCCTTGTTCGGCAACCTGACCTTTCACGCCACCGACGCGCTCGCGCTGACTGGCGGACTGCGCTACACGCACGAAACCAAGACCAGCCACTTCTCGTACAGCAACCCCAACGGCGGCACCGCCTGCGGCGCGGCGATCAGCAGCAACAGCGTGGCCGACGCCTTGGTCGCGCGCGGCGTGCCGGCCGGCGCCGTGCCGCTGATCGCGCCCACGGTGATCGGCAACATGTGCCTACCGTGGCAGAACCCGCTCTTCAACGGGCTCACGTCGTCTGACAGTTTCAGCGAGAACCACTGGTCGGGCACGCTCAAGGCTGCCTACCGCTGGAGCGAGCGTGTGATGACCTATGCGTCGGCGGCACGCGGCGACAAGGCGGGCGGTTTCAACCTGG
>NZ_JANOCG010000315.1:0-11651 GCF_031412075.1 Rhizobacter sp. | reverse complement strand
GCGCGCAGGCCGTCGGTCAGCATCTCGGCCTCCTGGCCCAGGTGCACACCGTGCTGCAAGATGGGCTTGAGCGGGTGCGGGCTCAAGAGCTGCGGGCGAAGCTGCTTGTGGCAACACGGCGAGCACATGATGATCTGTGCGCCCGCGCGGATGCCGAGGTGAATGGCGTAATCGGTCGCCACGTCGCAGGCGTGCAGCGCGATCATCACGTTCAGGGCCGCGGGCTGGTAGCTGCGCACGTCGCCTTCTTCGATGCGCAGGCCGGTGATGCCCAGCTTGGCGATCACCTGGTTGCACAGCGCCACCATGTCCGGGCGCAGCTCCACACCGGTCACTTGCGCATCGATGCCCTTCGTGTGGCGCAGCCAGTCGTGAATGGCGAAGGTGAGGTAGCCCTTGCCGGAGCCGAAGTCGATCACGTTGAGCTGCTTCGCATCCGCCAGCGGTGACGCAGCCAGCGCGTGTGCAAACACCTCGACGAACTTGTTGATCTGCTTCCACTTGCGCGCCATCGCCGGCACCAGCTGCTGCTGCGTGGTGGTCACGCCCAGCTCGGTGAGAAAGGGGCGGGTGATCTCCAGCCAGCGCTGCTTTTCGCGGTCGTGGGTGGTGGGCACGTCGACCGCCTGGTCGGTCTTGGCCACGTGCAGCGTGCACTGCCCCTTCTTGCTGATGGAAAGTTGCCACTCTTCGTCACGCGTCAGCAGGTGCGCGTTGCGAAAGCCCGTGCCGAGCATCTCGCGCAGCAGCGCCACACCGTCGCTCACGGCGTGGTTCTTGGTGATGTCGCGTGTCTTGTGGGTGTAGAGCAGCGACAAGGCCGCCTCGCCGCGCAGCTCGACACGGCGCGCCGTCACGCGCAGCAGGTCGTCACTCGCACGCAGGGGTTTGGCGAGCAAGAGCTTGACGAAGCTGCCGTCGCCCAGGCTCGCCGAGAGGCCGGCGAACAGGCGCTCGAAAGAAGGGTCGGTGGAGAGGTTCATGGGCAGGCGCGGCAGAGGCTGCGGATTGTCGTCCACCGCATAACACCCCTGTCTCGCCGGTGAGGCGCCTGAACGCGGCGGCCTGAAGGTTTATCGTTCGGGCGGAGCCATGTTGAAGGACACCCCCATGAAGACGATGAAGGCAGCGGTGCAGGCCGGCGAGCAAGGCCTGCAGATCCAGCAGGTGCCGGTGCCGACACCCGGTGTCGACGAGCTGCTGGTGCGTGTGCGCGCCTGCGGCCTGAACCGCGCCGACATCGGCATGGCCGCCGGCCACGCGCACGGCAGCCAGGGCGGCGCCGGCACCATGCTCGGCATGGAGTGGGCCGGCGAGGTGGTCGACTTTGGCGGAGGTGTCACGGGCTTCGCACGCGGCGAGCGGGTGATGGGCTCGGGCCGCGCGGCCTTCGCCGAGTACACCGTGGCCGACAAGGGGCGGGTGATGCCGCTGCCGTCAGCCGGCATGAGCTTCGAGCAGGCGGCCACCCTGCCGCTGGCGCTGCAGACCATGCACGATGCCCTCGTGACCAACGGCCGTCTGCAACCCGGTGACACGGTGCTGATCCAGGGTGCATCGTCGGGTGTGGGCTTGATGGGCCTGCAGATCGCACGCCTGATGGGTGCCGGCCTGGTGATCGGCACCTCCACCACACCCGCGCGGCGTGAGCGCCTGCAAGACTTCGGTGCGCAGCTCGCGCTCGACAGCAGCGACTCCACCTGGCCCCAACAGGCGCTCGACGCGACCGGCGGCAAGGGCGTGAACCTCATCGTCGACCAGCTCAGCGGTGCGCAGGCCAACCAGAACATGCGCGCCTGCGCGGTGCAGGCCCGCATCGTCAACGTGGGCCGCCTGGCCGGCACCCGCGCCGAGTTCGACTTCGACCTGCATGCCTTGAAACGCATCCACTACGTCGGCGTGACCTTTCGCACGCGCAGCGTGGAAGAGGTGCGCGAACTCAACCGCCGCATGCGCGCCGACCTGGGCGAGGCGATTGCCGCCGGCCGGCTCGCGCTGCCGATCGACCGCACGTTTGCATTCGACCAAGCCGCCGAGGCGCTCGCGCACATGGCGCGCAACACCCACTTCGGCAAGCTCGTGCTGAGCCTGGCCTGAGGCCGTGTTTATTTGGCGTTCTTGCGGCAGCCACCGAGGCCGCACGAATTCAGCTCCCAGAGATTGCGCGACGGATTGCGCGAGGCAACGGCGCCACATGTAACCACATGTATTGCAGCTCGGGGTAACCCGATAGTCTTCGCTCGTCGGCTCACAAGGCCTCACCTTTTTGAAGTTATCAACGTCATGAAGAAACTAATTTTTGGGGCATTGATCTGCCTGTCGGGCGTGGCCTCCCACGCCAACGATTCCCCGCTGAACGGGGCCGACCGGGCCCTGTTGAGCAGCGTCAGCCAGGCCCAGTACCAAGCCTTGCTCTACACCGTGATCGAGTGCGGCTTCGACTCCAACCCCCACGTGGCCGTGACCCTGCTGAAGTCGCCCGCGTTGCCGGCCATCACGGCCGCCATGGCACGTGTCAACGAGCCCGCCCCGGTGCTCGACCCGAAAGCCTGCGCCGGCTTCGGCCTGCCCGCCACCAGCACCGCGCGCAAGTAAGCAGCCGCCCGTCGCGATGGGCGCGGCATGAAGGCGAAAATCGTGGCAGCCCATGCCACGCCAATCGCCCGCCAAAACGCCCACCAAGCCGCCCCGATCGCATCACTATCACGTGTATGTGGTCGAGCTTGCCGACCCGGTGTGGAACAACGCGCGCTTTCGCGCCGCCAACCCTGGCTACGAGTTGGGCAAGCCTTTTGTCTACGTCGGCATGACCGGCCTCGACCCGGATGTTCGCTTCGACAAGCACAAGGCCGGCATCCAGTCGAACCGCTTCGTGTTCGACCACGGCTTGAGGTTGTTGCCGCAGTTGTACGAGGTCTACAACCCGATGCCGTATGACGGCGCGCGCGACATGGAGGTCGAACTCGCAATCGGGTTGCGTGAAAAGGGCTGGGGCGTCTGGCAAGCCTAGGGACTGTTCACACACAAAGCCCGCGCGTGATGCGCGAGGTGATCGGCCATGAAGCTTTGAATGAAGTAATAACCGTGGTCGTAACCCGCATGGCGGCGCAGCGTGAGCGGCTGGCCGGTCTGCGCACAGGCGGCTTCCAGCAGGTGCGGGTGCAACTGCTCGGCCAGAAATTTGTCGGCGAGGCCCTGGTCGATCAACAGGTGCGGTGCGCGCGCGCCCGCCTTCACCAGCTCGGTGGCGTCGTGCTCGGCCCAGGCGGCCTTGTCATCACCGAGGTACCCGCTGAAAGCCTTCACGCCCCACGGGCACTGCATGGGCGCGGCGATCGGCGCGAAAGCCGAGACACTCTGGTAGAGGCCGGGGTGCTTCAGCGCCAGCGTCAGCGCACCGTGCCCGCCCATCGAGTGGCCGAACACGCCGACCCGGTCGGGGCGGGCGGCAAAGTTCTGCAACACCAGCGTGCGCAGCTCTTGTGTGATGTAGCTGCCCATGCGCCAGTGTGTGTGCCAGGGTGCCTGCGTGGCATCGAGATAGAAGCCGGCGGCATTGCCAAAATCCCAGGCCGCATCGGCGCCGTCGACACCGGTGTGGCGCGGGCTGGTGTCGGGGCCCACCAGCATCAGGCCGTGTTCGGCCGCGTGGCGCTGCGCACCGGCCTTGATCGCAAAGGTCTCTTCGTTGCAGGTGAGCCCGGCCAGGTAGAACAGCACCGGCACCGGGCCCTGCAACGCCTGCGGCGGCACGAAGACGCCAAACTTCATTGGCAACCCGATCAGCGCCGAATCGTGCCGGTAAAAACCTTGCACCCCGCCGAAGCAGCCGTGCTCGCTCAGCGTGGTGAGCATCAGTACATCACCACCGAGCGGATCGACTCGCCGCTCTTCATCAGGTCGAAGCCCTGGTTGATGTCGTCGAGCTTCAGGCGGTGGGTGATCAGGTCGTCGATGTTGATCTTGCCGTCCATGTACCAGTCGACGATCTTCGGCACATCGGTGCGGCCGCGTGCGCCGCCGAAGGCCGAGCCTTCCCACTTGCGGCCCGTCACCAGCTGGAACGGCCGCGTGCTGATCTCGGCCCCCGCTTCGGCCACACCGATGATGATGCTGCGGCCCCAGCCTTTGTGCGTGCACTCCAGCGCCTGGCGCATCAGCTTGGTGTTACCCACGCACTCGAAGCTGTAGTCGGCACCACCGTCGGTGAGCTGAACGATGGCATCGACCACGTTCTCGGTCGTCTTCGGATTGATGAAGTGCGTCATGCCGAACTTTCGGGCCATGGCTTCACGCTCGGGGTTCAGGTCGACACCGATGATCTTGTCGGCGCCCACCATCTTGGCGCCCTGGATCACGTTCAGCCCGATGCCCCCCAGGCCGAACACCACCACGTTGGCACCGGCCTCCACCTTGGCGGTGAACAGCACCGCGCCCACGCCGGTGGTCACGCCGCAGCCGATGTAGCAGAGGGAGTCGAAGGGCGCATCGCTGCGCACCTTGGCCACCGCGATCTCGGGCACCACGATGTAGTTGCTGAAGGTGCTGGTGCCCATGTAATGCAGGATGGGTTGGCCGTTCAGCGAGAAGCGGCTGGTCGCGTCGGGCATCAAGCCCTTGCCCTGCGTGCCGCGGATCAGCTGGCACAGGTTGGTCTTGCGTGACAGGCAAAACTTGCACTGCCGGCACTCGGGTGTGTAGAGCGGGATCACGTGGTCGTCGCGCCTGAGCGTGGTCACGCCGGGCCCCACGTCGACCACCACACCGGCGCCCTCGTGGCCCAGGATGGCAGGGAACAGGCCCTCGGGATCGGCGCCCGAGAGGGTGTAGTAATCGGTGTGGCAGATGCCGGTGGCCTTCACTTCGATCAGCACCTCGCCGGCCTTCGGGCCTTCAAGATCGACGGTCTCGATGGTCAGCGGCTGACCGGCTTTCCAGGCGATGGCGGCGCGGGTTTTCATGGGGAGCCTCGTGCGGTGGGTGGGAGTGTGATGAACAAGCTCGGGCGACTATAGGCACATCGTGCAGGCCCGGCTCAAGCGCCTTATATTTCCCCAGCTTTTCTGCACCCGAGGCCCGATGCGCACTCGCGGCAGCATCACCCTCTTTCACCTAACGAATCAGCCCCATGGCCTTTGCCGACACCCTCCAGCAGCTCCCGTCCATCGGCCACCTGGCCGGCCTGCAGCTGCTCGACGAACACGGCGCCACCGTCGCCACCCTGCACAACCAACCCGGCCAGGCCGGCTCGGTCCGGGTGTACGCCGCACTGGCCGAGCGTTTTGGCGCTCTCACGGTGCAGGCCGCGCACGAGGGCCTGCTGATGTATGCCGAGCACACCGCCGACGCACGCGCCCACCCCGGCAAGCACCCCAACATCGACCGCTTGCTCGCCCTCATCGAGGCGGGTGGGCGTTATGCGGTGAAGCTGCTGCCGGCGGCGTGAATGCCTGCCACAAACCCGAGCAACCTCACAGCATGCGCTTGTCGCCAAGCTCTGTTAACTTCCCCTCCCTGAAAACGCCGGAGGAGAGCCTCGCATGAGCGATTTGCAAGACCGCCTGCGCGCACTCCCGTCGGGCAGCCTGAGCGGCCTGCGCCGCGGCATCGAAAAAGAAAGCCTGCGTGCCCAGCCGAGCGGCGCGCTCGCCCTCACGCCGCACCCGGCGGCGTTGGGCTCGGCGCTGACGCACCCGCACATCACCACCGATTTCAGCGAATCGCAGGTCGAGCTGGTGACACGGGTTCACCTGAGCATCGACGCCTGCCTGGAAGAGCTGACCCAGATCCACCAGGCCACCTACCAGGCCATGCGCGACATGGGCGACGAGATGCTGTGGGTGTCGAGCATGCCCTGCGACCTGCCGACCGACGAAACCATTCCGCTCGGCCGTTATGGCAACTCCAACGTGGGCCGCGCCAAGAGCGTGTACCGCATGGGCCTGGGCCATCGTTATGGCCGGCGCATGCAGACCATCTCGGGCATCCACTACAACTGGTCGCTGCCAGGCGTGAGCGACGAGCAGTACTTCGGGCTGATCCGCAACTTCCGCCGCCATTCCTTCCTGCTGCTCTACCTGTTTGGCGCTTCGCCCGCCGTCGGCGCGAGCTTCGTCGCGGGCCGCCAGCACGAGCTGCAGACCCTGGCCGGGCAAACGCTGTACATGCCGCACGGCACCTCGCTGCGCATGGGCCGCCTGGGTTACCAGAGTGACGCCCAGGCGACGCTGGCGGTCAGCTACAACAGCCTCGAGCGTTATGGCGCGTCGCTGCAAGACGCGCTCACGCGGCCTTATGCGCCGTATGCCGCGGTGGGCATCCACAACCCCGGCGGCGAATACAACCAGCTGGCCACCAGCCTGCTGCAGATCGAGAACGAGTTCTACGGCACCATCCGCCCCAAGCGGGTGATCTTCCCGGGCGAGCGCCCGCTGCATGCGCTGCGCGAGCGCGGCGTCGAATACGTCGAAGTGCGGCTGATGGACCTCAACCCTTTCGTGCCCATCGGCATCACCGCCGAGACGGTGCGTTTTCTCGACGTGTTCCTGCTGCACTGCCTGCTCACCCCGAGCCCGCCCGACACCGCCGACGAGATCGCCGCCTTGGGCCGCAATCAGCACCGCACCGCCGGCCATGGCCGCCAGCCCGGCCTCACGCTGGAGCGTGGAGCAGAAGAAGTGACGCTGGTCGACTGGGGCCTGCAGTTGGTCGAAGAGTGCCGCCCGCTCGCCGCCGCACTCGACGCCACGCACGGCGGCGAGCTGTACCAGGCCGCCCTGGTGGCGGCCCACGAGCTGTTGGCCGATGCGAGCCTCACGCCGTCGGCCCGTGTGCTCAATGCGATGGCGCACGACTTCGACAACTCGTTCTTGCGCTTCACCCTGGCGCAAAGCCGGCAGACACAAGGTCAGCTGCTGGCGCGGCCCGTCACGCCCGAGAGGGCGGCGCACTTTCGCGAGATGGCGCTGGCCTCGGTGGCCGAGCAGCAGCGCATCGAAACGGGCGACTCCATGCCCTTCGAAATCTACCGCCAGCAGTACTTGTCGCCGCAGCGGCTGGGGCTCTGAGCGCCCCGGGCCGGCATCCGGCCTTCAACGCCGCGGGCGTCAGGGCGTGGTGTTTTCTGCGGTCAGGCCTTCACCCGTCATCAGGCGCTGCATCAAGGTGATGGCCTCGGCCTCACGCCGCCGGCGGCGCGCACGCCGCACCGAGATGGCATCGGTGAAACGCCGCAACAGGCGCACGTCCTGGGGCGTCCATTCACGCCTGCCACCCTGTTGGGCACAGCAGTACACCGCCCAGGTGATGCCATTGGCGCCGATCGTCGCGTCGAGCGACGCGCGGATGTCGTGCGGCAGCAGATAACCCTCGCGCATGGCCGCCAGGTGGGGGTCGGCCAAGGTGTCCGGGCACACGTAGACGCCTTTTTTCGTGAGCGCATCGAAGTAGGCTGCGAACTGCTCTTCGTGCAGCACCACCGGCTCGGTGATCGGCGTGCGAGCGACCCCGTCGTAGCCGGCCAGGCGCCGCATCTCGCGCCGGCCGGGCTCGCCCGCGAGCAGCCACACGCTCACCCGCGAGCACGCCATCTGGCCTTGCACGAATTCAGACATGCTCAAGGCCGCGCCTTGAAGCGTGATGGTTCCGGCATCTAGCTGCACGCCCAGGTGGGCGAGCAGTTCCATGAATGCTTTCATGGGCATGTGAAAAGAGTCGAGTCTCGCGAGGGTATCGCGGCAAGCCGGCTGTTTAGAACCCGCCCGGCGTGCGTGACGTGGAAAAGTCGTGCTTTGTCCTCACACATCGACCGATGCCCAGGCGCGCGAGCCGATTCAATACGAGGCATGGGACAACGCCTGTTCGCCGTCTTCGCGTTCTGGTTGGCCGGCACCGCCGCCGCACAGTCGGGCTTGACCGAGACCGAAACGCGCTGGCTGCAACTGAGCGCCCCCGCCCTCGCCTACGCCCGCGAACAAGGCCTGCCGCTCGACATCGTGGTGCAACCCCAGCCCACCCCCGGCCACGCCCCCCTCGCGATGGCCTACCTCAACGGGCGCTGCAAACTGGTGCTGTCGATGCGCGGCAACCCCGAGGCGCAGGCCAGCCTGGAGGCGATCCCACCCGATCTGCTCAAACCCGTGGTCGAAGCCATGGCGGCGCACGAGCTGGGCCACTGCTGGCGTTACATGCGGGGTGCATGGCACACCCTGCCCGCCGGTTTTGCGCCGGCGCAGGGTGAGGACCCAGCACGGCGCGAGCAGCTGCACGAGATGCAGCAGACCCGCCACGAAGAAGCGTTTGCCGACCTGGTGGGCCTGGCCTGGACGCTGAAAAAACATCCGCAGCACTACGCCCAGGTGCACGCCTGGTTCGTCAAATACCGCCAGGACGACACCCTGCCCGGCAGCCACCACGACACCCTGGCCTGGGTAAAGCTGGCCGCCGAGCCCGCTGCCTTCACCGCCTCAGGCTCCCTCTTCGAGCAGGCCTGGCCGCTGTGGCAACAAGGGCTGCGCGGCGGCGAGTGAGCGGCCGCGCGTAGGCGATCACCGACAGCCGTGCGCGTGGCCGTCCGGGTGACACCTGGCGGCGGGGCGCCGACCATGAGCGCTTCAGGGGCTCGCTGCGAGCCTCACCCGAAGGAGCTCGCCATGCAAGACACGACACACCCCGAGGTGCTGGGCGTTTTTTCCCCGGTCGGCCATGTGGTCGTCTCATTTCCCACCCAGCAAGACATGCAAGGCGCGGCCACCGAGCTGGGCCGGCAAGGTTTTGCCGCCGACAAGATCGTGCGCTTCTCACCCGCCGAGATGAAAGCCCAGGCCGAGCATGACCTCGACCGCGCCAGCCCGCTGGCCGAGCTGGGCTACGAGGTCAAGCTGGTGCGCGCGCACCGTGAGCTGGCCGAGCAAGGCTACAGCTTCCTGATGGTGCATGCGCCCAAGGGCGAACAAACCCAACTGGTGGCCGAGGTGGCCCGACAGTTCCGCGCCGAACGGGCGCAGAAGTACGGCAACTTCGCCATCGAAGAGCTGATCACGCCCGTCGCCGAAGAAGACCATGTGGTGAGGCCACCGGCGAGCTGACTCGACTGTGCCGCGGGGGGTTTCTGAGGCGCTGGCGCGCGGCCTGACAGCGGTGCATGGCGGGCGCCGCCGAAGGCGCCGTGCCTGCGGCGTGGAACTTGCAAGTTGCGGGGCCTCTTCACCGCCACTGCGCAGGAGCCCCGCATGCAAACAGCTCAACTCAAACCGACACTGAACGCCTGGCACCTCTGGGGGCTCGCGGTGGGCCTCGTCATCTCGGGCGAGTACTTCGGCTGGAGCTACGGCTGGGCCAGCGCCGGCACGCTGGGCTTCATGATCACCGCCATCGTGGTGGCGGTGATGTACACCACCTTCATCTTCAGCTTCACCGAGCTCACCACGGCCATTCCCAACGCCGGTGGGCCGTTTGCCTACGCCACCCGCGCCTTCGGGCCGACCGGCGGTTTTATCGCGGGTTTTGCGACGCTGGTCGAGTTCGTGTTTGCGCCACCGGCCATCGCGATGGCGATCGGGGCCTACCTGCAGGTGCAGTTTCCCGGCGTCAACGCCAAGACGATGGCGATCGGCGCCTATGTGATCTTCATGACGCTCAACATCGTGGGCGTGCGCACCGCCGCCACCTTCGAGCTGGTGGTCACCGTTCTGGCCATCTTCGAGCTGCTGGTGTTCATGGGCGTGGTGGCACCGAGCTTCTCGACCGCCAACTTCGTGGCCAACGGCTGGGCCGGCCAAGACAGCTTCAGCCCGCTCGCCATCTCCGGCATGTTTGCGGCCATTCCGTTTGCGATCTGGTTTTTTCTCGCCATCGAAGGTGTGGCGATGGCGGCCGAAGAGGCCAAGGACCCGAAACGCACCATCCCCATCGCCTACATCGCCGGCATCATCACCCTGGTGCTGCTGGCCATCGGCGTGATGGTGTTCGCGGGTGGTGTGGGCGACTGGCGCAAGCTCTCCAACATCAACGACCCGCTGCCCCAGGCCATGAAGGTGGTGGTGGGCGACAGCAGCGTGTGGCTGCACATGCTGGTGTGGATCGGCCTGTTCGGGCTGGTCGCCTCGTTCCACGGCATCATCCTCGGCTACTCGCGGCAGATTTTTGCGCAGGCGCGCGCGGGCTACCTGCCCAGCTACCTGGCCGCCATCCACCCGCGCTTCGGCACACCGCACCGCGCGGTGCTGGCCGGCGGGGTGGTCGGCATCGCGGCGATCTTCAGCGACGAGCTGTTCTCGTTCGGCGGGCAAACGCTTACCGCCAACATCGTCATCATGGCCGTGTTCGGCGCGATCGTGATGTACATCATGTCGATGCTGAGCCTGTTTGCGCTGCGCAAGAAGGAGCCGAACCTCGCACGCCCCTTCCCGGCCATCGGCTACCCGGTGTTCCCGGCGATCGCTCTCGTGCTGGCGGTGGTGTGCCTGGGCGCGATGATCTACTACAACCCCTTGTTGGCGGCGGTGTTTGCCGGCCTGATGGGGGTGTCGTATGGTCTGTTCATGTGGGGTGGCAGCAAGCGCCGCGAAACGGCCGCCGCATCGGCGTGAGCGGCCGGGGCTGCCCCGCCGCCCAGCCCACGCCGGAGACCGCCCCATGCCCTATCGCCACAGCATCGGCACCCACAGCTGGCAGTTTGCCGACCTCAAGGAGGTGATGGCCAAGGCCACGCCCTTGCGTTCGGGTGACCAGCTCGCCGGCCTGGCGGCCAGCAGCTACGCCGAGCGCATGGCCGCGCGCATGTGCCTGGCCGACCTGCCGCTGCAGCGTTTTCTCGACGAAGCGCTGGTGCCCTACGAGAGCGACGAAGTCACGCGCCTCATCATCGACACGCACGATCCAGTGGCCTTCGCCGAGATCGCGCACCTCACGGTCGGCGGCTTTCGCGACTGGCTGCTCAGCGACGCGGCCGACAGCCTCAGCCTGGCGCGTGTGCACCGCGGCATCACACCCGAGATGGCCGCGGCGGTGAGCAAGCTGATGCGCAACCAAGACCTGATTTTGGTGGCGCGCAAATGCCGTGTGATCACGCGCTTCCGCAACACCATCGGCCTGCCCGGCCGGCTCTCGGTGCGGCTGCAGCCCAACCACCCGACCGACAGCCCGCGCGGCATCGCCGTCTCCACGCTCGACGGCCTGCTCTACGGTGCCGGTGACGCGGTGATCGGCATCAACCCGGCCACCGACAGCATCCCCGCACTGGTCGACTTGCTGCATTTGATGGACGAGCTGATCACGCGCTTCGAGATCCCCACCCAGTCGTGTGTGCTCACGCATGTGACCAACACCTTGCAAGCCATCGTGCTGGGCGCGCCGGTCGACCTGGTGTTCCAGTCGATCGCCGGCACCGAGCAGGCCAACACGAGCTTCGGCATCAACCTCGCGCTGCTGAAAGAAGCGCGCGACGCCGCCTTGTCGCTCAAGCGCGCCACCGTGGGCGACCCGGCCAGCGCCAACGTCATGTACTTCGAGACCGGCCAGGGCTCGGCACTCTCCGCCAACGCGCACCATGGGGTCGACCAGCAGACCTGCGAGGTGCGTGCCTATGCGGTGGCGCGCGCCTTCGCACCGCTGCTCAGCAACACCGTGGTCGGCTTCATCGGGCCCGAGTA